>JBBSEY010000006.1:0-40678 GCA_038239265.1 Gemmatimonadales bacterium
CCATCGGCCCGCGAGTGCGAACGTTAGCCACCGCCGTGCGCGCAGGAAAGGGGTGCACCGCGAGCGCACCGCAACGATTGCAACGACCTGTCGACCCCGATGGATGCGTCAGGGGTCATGAACGCCTGTGCGTGTCACACCATTCGCGTCTACCGGAGATCAAGGCCCGGCGACGTTCGAGATGTGAGGCAACAGTGCTGGATGCCGGGCCCATGCGACCGCGGTAGTTGCGACGGAAGATTGTGCGTGACGTGAGGAGGCAGTCACCTTGTGAAACTCGGCTGGGCAACCCATCATAGGCGTGAGGGTAGACATTCTACCATCAGCAACCGGCCCATGCCGCTTCGTACGCCGCCGAGAGTCGTGCTCCTCCAGGGCACGCTCGACATGCTCATTCTGCGAACGCTCCGCCTTGGAGCGGCGCACGGCCACGGCATCTCGAGCTTCATCCAGCAGACCACGTATGATGCGCTGATCATCGAGCACGGGTCGCTCTATCCCGCCTTGCATCGCCTCGAGCGCAACGGCTGGATCGCCGGCAAGTGGGATACGGCGCCTAATCGCAATCGCGAGTACAAGTACTACCGGCTCACTCCGCTCGGCCGCAAACAGCTCGTCGCCAAGCAGTCGAAGTGGGAAGAGCTCGTTCGCGTCATCGGTCGTGTGATGCACCCCGTCACGGAGGAATGAGCAATGCTGCGTGATTTTTTTCGCGGACAGCATCGACCAGATGACGAAGAGATCGCGCGCGAACTCCGAGATCATCTCGAGCTCGAAAAGGAGGAGCAGGTGGCGCACGGTCTCGGCGACGATCCATCGGCCGCTGCGAGACGACGGTTCGGCTCCGTGGCCTACGCGCAGGAATCGGTGCACGAAGTGTGGCGGTGGGCCTGGGCCGAACAGCTAGCACAAGACATCCGACATGCGCTGCGCGCCCTGCTTCGGAATCCCGTGTATGCGCTTACCGCGACGATCACGCTGGCACTCGGCATCGGCGCCGCGACGGCGGTGTTCAGTCTCGCCGATCCCATCTTCAATCGGCCGTTTCCACTTTTGCCGCACGCGGATTTGCTCTGGATCGTGCAGCGATCGCAGCAGTGTCCGCAGTGCGACAACGCTTCGCCGGCCGCCTTTTTCGCTCTGCGTTCGCGCGCGCACTCGCTAGCGGAGGTGGAAGCGAGCACGGAGTGGCGCACATCGCTGCGGCGCGCGTCGGGCAGCGAGCTCGCGAACGGATTTCTCGTGTCTCCGAAGCTGTTCTCGATGATCGCCGCACCGTTCGCGGCGGGCCACGGATTCGCAGCGGACGCGGATACGCCGGGACACGAGGGCGTGGTGGTGCTCTCGTACTCGTACTGGCAGAAAGCGTTCGGAGGCCGCTCGAGCGTTCTCGATTCGGCGATCACGTTGAGTGGCAAAGCGCATCGCGTCGTAGGCGTGCTCGCGCGCGGTCTCATTTTCCCGACGCATGCGGACGTGTACGCACCGCTGGTGCTTACGGCGTCCGATGCAAACGATAATCGCTCGCGCTATCTCACGATCTTCGCGCGCTTGGCGCCCGGTGCAACGCTCGCGCGGGCGCAGCACGACGGCGCGGCGGTCAGCGCGCAGCTTGCGAAGGAGGCGCCGGAGGCCGCAGGCGGGTGGACGCTCGTGACCCGGCCGTTGGGTGACTTCCACACGGATGATGTTCGCATTATGTTCGCGATATTGGGCACGGCCGTCGCGCTGGTACTGCTCGCGGCGTGCGTGAGCGTCGCCAATCTCGCGCTTGCTCGCACGGCTGCGCGCAGGCGAGAGCTCGCGCTCCGTGCGGCACTGGGAGGCAGGCGCGGACGGCTCGTTCGGCATCTGCTCTCGGAGTCCATGCTCGTTGCGCTCACTGGCGGCGTCCTCGGCCTGGCGCTCTCGGTCTGGAGCGTGCGCACGATTCGTGACTCGGTTCCGGCATCCATGTCGAACTTCGTTCCCGGATGGGCAGCGGCGCACGTCGACGAGCGCGCGCTCATGTTCGCGCTCGTGATCTCGATCGGAACGGCAGTGGTGTTTGCGCTGCTTCCGACGTTTCGCGCGACCAGCGCGCCGTTGTCGAGCGTGCTCTCGGACGGAGGACGCGCCAGCGCCGGCGACACGCACGGCACGCGCCTGCGCGCGACGCTCGTGGTCGCGGAGGTGGGAGTCGCACTGGTGCTGCTCACTGGTGCCGTGCTACTCGCGCGAAGCGTGAACAACATGCTCAGCGGAGATCCCGGCGTGCGACTGGACCATGTGTTGACGATGCAGCTCACCATTCCCGCAACGACGTCGGACACCGGCGTACGTGCGTTCGCGCGCCGGCTGGATGAGCGGTTGCGCGCCATTCGGGGAATTCGCGCCGCCGGGCTCACGAGCACCGTTCCCCTCAGCAACGACCGGTGGGGGACGGTCTTCGATATTCCGGGGCGAGCGCCGCCGCGCCCGGGCGAACAACTCAGTGCCGGCGCTCAACACGTGACGCCCGACTATTTTCGCGCGATGGACATTCGGGTGCTGAGCGGCCGCGGCATCACGTCGTCGGACGACGCTGGAACGCAGCGCGTTGCCGTCATCAATCACTACATGAACGAGCAGCTGTGGCCCGGCACGGATGCCGTCGGCCACGTGATCACGATCGACTCGGTGCCGTGGACCATCGTGGGCGTGGCGTCGGACGTTCATCACGGCGGGCTCGACGATCCGATGCGCTACGAGATCGACCGTCCGATGGCTCAGGCGATCACGCATACGAGCAGCCTGGTCGTCTGGACGGATGGCGACCCCGCCCGAATGGTGGACGTCGTTCGCGATGCCGTGGCCGCCGTCGACCCCAGCGCTGCCGTGGGCAGCGCCATGTCGATGCGCGACATCGAAGCCCGTCACGTCTCGCCATTCAAGCTGATCGCGCGCCTGCTAATGGGATTCGCCGCCGTGACGCTGGTGATCGCGATCGTCGGGCTCTACGGCGTGATCGCCTATGGCGTCGCGCAGCGCACGCGCGAGATCGGCGTGCGCCTCGCGCTGGGCGCGCAGGCGCGCGACATCCTTTCCAACGTGGCCGGCGGCGCACTCCGCATGACGGCGGTGGGCATTCTGATCGGCGGCGCCGGAGCTTTCGCGTTCGCGCAGCTGCTGCGCGCCATGCTTTATCGCGTGACGGCGAATGATCCGACGACTCCCTTGCTCGTGGCGACGGCGCTGCTCGGGGTCGCGCTGATCGCTGCGCTGATCCCTGCATCGCGCGCGATGCGGACGGACCCGAGTGTGGCGTTGCGAGAGTAGAAGTGGCCTCAGCGGTCCGTACGCGCCACCTGGGGCCGACGAACACCCATTCCGCGTCAAGTGGGTGAGCGAACGGTAGCAGGTTCCCTCGCGTGACGTTGCGGCTGCTGGCGGCTCGAACTGTCCGCGCGTTGCGCCGGCCCGACTAAGACGCGCGCTCATTGGTGGCTGGTGGCCGGAAAAGAGCGCTGGCACATTTTCGGCATGACCAAACCCGAGGCTCTCACGCAGCTTAAAGGAGAGCTCGCGTGTGCGGCTCGCGCTACAAGGCCATCCGACGTTCATTTCCTGCGACGGTCCTATGAGCTCGCCCCCACCTACTCGTGATACGAAAGCCCTGTGAGAGGATGACCTCAAATCCACCATTGGACGCGGGCGAGCTCTATCGCGTCCTGGCCGAGAGTGCGAGTGACGCTATCGTCACGATCGACGGTGAGAGCATCGTGCTGTCGATCAATCCCGCTGGCGAAGCGCTCTTTGGATACTCCGCAGCGGAGCTGCTCGGCACATCCTTGACTCGCCTCATGCCCACTCGCCATCACGCAGGGCACCGCGTTGGCATGACGCACTACCTGAAAACCGGCAAGCGACGGATAGCCTGGAAAGGCGTGAGGTTGTCGGTTCTCACCAAAGCGGGGGACGAAATCCCCGTCGAGATTTCCTTTGGTGAGTTCGTGTCAGCTGGCCGCCATATTTTCTCGGCGGTGATGCGGGACGTTTCCGATCGGGTCACGGCCGAAGCGACGCTCGCCGCGAACGCAGAGCAGCTGCAGGGACAGGCGGTCGAGCTCGAGAGACAGGTCGAAGAAGCGCAAGCAGGTGGCGAAGAGCTCGAGCATGCCAACGAAGAGCTGCATCAAACGAATGTCGCTCTCGAGCTGGCACGTGCAGACGCCGAGGCGGCGGTCGCGCGGTTGCGATCTCAAGAGGCGGAATTCCGTGCGCTCGCGAACTCGATGCCGACCCTGGCGTGGATGGCGAAGCCCGACGGATGGATTTTCTGGTACAACGACCGTTGGTACGAATACACTGGCACCGCACCAGCCGATATGGAGGGATGGGGCTGGAAACGGGTACACGATCCCCAGACGCTTCCCCACGTGCTCGAGCTCTGGTCCGCGTCGATCAGAAGCGGCGAGCCCTTCGAGATGACCTTTCCGCTGCGCGGCGCCGACGGATCGCTCCGCCCATTTCTCACCCGCGTCTTCCCGCTGCGCGGGGCGAACAACGAGATCGTTCGCTGGTTCGGCACGAACACTGACATCTCCCAAGAGCGCGCGGCACGCGAGGCCGCAGAGAACGCAACGGCGCGCATACGGCGGCTTCAAAGCCTGACCGCCCTTCTGGCGCGCGCACGGACACTTCATGATGTCGCCTCGGCCGTGGTGCACGAGGCAGTGGAAGCGACTGGGGCGGTTACCGGAATGGTGGCTCTTCGCGATGGTGAGACCGGGGATGCAGTGCTCCTGGATGAAAAGGGACTTCCCGGCTCGCTCCGTTCGGACTACGCGCGCTTCTCAATTGGTCGGGACAGTCCAACGGCCGAATGCCTGCGCACGAATGCCGCGATTTTTGTCGGAACGCCGGGCGGACAAGATGGACTCCTGGCACGTTACCCGGCGTTGCGCGACGTATGGGATATGGTAGGCCGCAGCGCGGTAGCCAGCGTGCCCATTCGACTGCATGACGAGGCTGTGGCCGCCATGTCTTTCACCTTTGCGGAGCCACAGCTGTTCGCCGCGGAAAACCAGGACTTTTTTTTCGCGTTGGCGGCGCAAGCGGCGCAGGCGATCGCGCGGGTACGTGCGTTCGACGCGGAGCGAGGCGAACGCCGACGAAGTGAGTCGATCGTCGAAGCGATAACCGACGGCTTCGCTACTCTCGACCATGAGCTGCGCTTCACCTACGTGAACGCGCGCGCCGCGTCGATGTTCGGCGTCGCTCAAAGCGACTTGAAGGGGCGCGACATCACTGCGATGAATCAGGCAGGTGACTCTCCATTTCTGCATCTTCTTCGCAAGGTGATTGCCGAGCGAGCGCCCGGAGAACTCGAGGCCTTTGGATCGATCATGGGACGCTGGCTTGCACTGCGTGCGTATCCAGCCGACGACGGTGGCGTTATCGTCTATTTCCAGGATATCTCAAATCGCCGTCGACAGCAGGATGCGTCGCTCTTTCTCGCCGAAGCGAGCCGCCTGCTAACGTCGTCGCCCAACTATGAAGTCACCCTCCGGAATCTCGCGCGCGCCGCGATTCCAAAGCTTGGCGACTGGTGCGCCATCCACCTTGTCGAGAGCGAGAATAATCAAGGGATTCCGAAACTGACGCGGGTGGCGCTGGTCCACGATGATCCGGGCAAGCTGACAATCGCCGCCGAGTATCTTCGTTTGAGTCTTGTCGATTTGTTGCGCGACCGGCCGAGGGAGCGTGCGCGCGTGATGAACGGTGAATCGCTGTTGATCCCTGTCTTCACCGAGGAGATGTACGCCGGGCTCGCATCTGATTCGCGCCAGCTCGAGCTCCTTCGGGCACTTGGTCTCAGCTCGATGATGGTCGTCCCGCTTGCGGTGGCGGGGCGTGTGCTCGGGACAATGACTCTCTGTACCGCCGAGTCCCAGCAGCACTACGACGACGTCGACCTACAGCTCCCGCAGGAGCTGGCCGGACGCGCCGCGAACGCCGTTGAGCACGCGCGCCTGCTCGAGCGGGCCGAAGCCGGGAATGCTGCGAAGGCGGAATTTCTGCGCACGGTGAGCCATGAGCTTCGTCAGCCTCTGAACGCGATCGGCGGCCTGTTGCAACTCTGGGATCTGGGGCTTCGTGGCGAACTCAACCAAACCCAGCGGAGCGACCTCGACCGCATCAAGCGGAATCAGCTGCAACTCGCACATTTGATCGAGGATCTCCTGAGCTTCGCGCGTCTCGACGCGGGGAAGCTCGTCGTCCGGCAGGAGGAGGTGCGTCTGGCATCGGTCCTGGAAGGGGTAACCGCGGCTATCGCGCTCGATCTCGACTCGAGGGGAATCATCTATCGCGCCGAAATTACGGATCCATCGCTTGTCGCCATGGGTGACGCCGATCGATTGCATCAGGTGTTGGTGAATCTGGTGACGAACGCGCTGAAAGCGACGTCCCCTGGCGATCGAATCGAGGTGACTTGTGCCGGTACCGAGGACGGCGTCGAAATCCGAGTGAGAGATACGGGAACCGGTATTCCCGCGGAAAAATTGGAAGCGATCTTCACCCCGTTCGTGCAGGTTGGGCGCGCGCTCAACCAGCCGCGAGACGGCGCGGGGCTGGGGCTTGCTATCTCGCGAGGGCTGGTCGAGGCCATGGGTGGTACGCTGACGGCCGAAAGCATATTCGGCGAAGAGAGTACCTTCACCGTTCGCCTCGGCACTACGAGCGCGCGATCGATGGACGCGAGTACCGAGGTTGATTCGTCGCGCTGAGCTCGGTGCGCGGGACATCCGCCCTTCTCTCCTCCCGAGAGCTGTCGAGCGGACGAAGCCTTGAAGGTAGACCGTCGGGACAAGTCACATGGTGCTTCGGAATGGCGCGCAGATTGCCTTCTTGATTGCGCCGGAATGGCGCGGCGTCGCAGGCAGGATCGACGCGCGCCGACTCATCACTGGCGCCCTTCGACATGGAGAACACGACATGGAACCGATGACCGAAAACTCAAAGCAGCCAGGAATGCTCACGGGTACGTTTCGCGATCGCGAGAGCGCTGAGCGTGCGTACAGCTCGCTTACGAGTCGCGGCTATTCCGACAAGGAAGTGAATCTTCTCATGTCGGACGAAACTCGAAAGAAGCACTTCTCCAAGGATGCCGACTCGCATTCGGAGCTGGAAACCAAAGCATTGAAGGGCGCCGGAACGGGCGCCGCGATCGGCGGAACTGCGGGTGCGGCTGTTGCCGCGATTGCCGCGATCGGCACGAGTCTGCTCATTCCCGGTCTCGGCATCATCGTCGCGGGCCCACTGGCCGCGGCGCTTGCCGGCGCGGGCGCAGGCGGAGCAGCGGGTGGGCTGATCGGCGCGCTCGTAGGGCACGGCATTCCTGAAGACCGCGCCAAGGTGTACGAGACCGACATCAAGAACGGCGGTATCGTCATGGGCGTAACGCCCAAGACATCCGACGATGCGTCGTACTTCGAGAACGACTGGAAGACCAACCGCGCGGAGAATATCTACCGGTAGTCGCCTTCGCGTCGCACTTCGCTGATCGATTGCTGGTGGTGGAATGGCTGGGCTGATAGCTTCTCGTCAGTCCAGCCTCATCACATCCCGTCGCTCCCGAGTGATCGACTTGCCAGCCGTGGGCGCGGGGTAATCCGAAGAGTACTCGACGAGGTAACTCGCATGACCGATGAAGATCTTCGCGCCGAGCTCGAACGGCTCAAGCAGGAGAATGCCGCGCTCAAGTCCGGCAGCGGCAGGGCCATTTCCATGAAAGTCAGCGAGAAAGGCGGTCTCTCCGTGTACGGGCTCGGCCGCTTTCCGGTGACGCTCTACAAGGAGCAGTGGACGCGACTGCTCGACATGTCCGAGGACATTCGGACGTTCATCGCGGCGAACGAGGGGAAGCTCAAGACGCGCGAGTGAGTGCGCGCGGGGCGCGACGAGCTACTTCGGTCGTGCGAATACGTCGTCGCCGAAGGTGACGAGTCCGGGCGCCGCGGCGTAGCCGAGGTGGGGAAGGCCGAACTGGTCCTCGATCCAGCGAAGGGTCGAGTAGTGGTTGTACGGCACATCCGACACCGTGCCGGGTGTCACGAACGGCGAGAGCACCACCGCCCCCGTGACCCCTCCTCCGGGACCGTCGCCCCCCGGCTCGGGACCGCCGGGAAGTTTCTGCTCACCGCAGCACGCGGATGAATCCACGCCCGGCGGGCCGCTCGCCTCATCGAAGGCGATGATCAGCACGCCGTCCGCCTTGTACGCGGGCGAATCGACGATTTGCGGCACCCAGGTGCGCAGGAATTGATCCGCCTGCACGAGGCCTCCGGGCGCCTTGCTGACGCACGGGGCGTCGTGTCCGTCGTCGCACAGGTTCGGCGTGATGAACGAGAAATTCGGCGTCGACGCGACGGTTTTCAGGTCGTCGGTGAGGCGGCGCAGATTCACGACGTGCTCTACACATCGGTCGTGCTGATCGATCAGGCTGTGGAAGTAGTAGAACGGATTGTGCTTGGTGGCGTATTGATCCTCGGGCGTGCGATGCGTGGTGGGATCGCTCTCGCCGATTGGCGGATGACCGCACTCCTCGACGGCTTTCGATCTGTCGTTTCCGAGATCCTGCATGTACCCGCGCCAACTCTTGCCGGCGACGTCGAGCTGATCGCCCAGCATCTGCACCATCGCGGGATACACGCAGCCACTCCCGATTGCCTGCCCGTTTTGATCGAGCTTCGGCTGGTCGAGCTCGAACTCCTTGAACTTCTTGCAGTCGCGCTGCGTAGCGACGTTGGGCGCCTGCCCGCTCACGAGTGCGATATAGTTGTCGAGACTGCTGTGCCCGATCCCGTAATATCGACGGAGCAGCGCTCCCTTTCCCGAAAGCGTGTGCGCGAGATACGGCGCCTGCGAGTTGGCGGCGAAGGTTCGCGCGAACGACTCGTTCTCGAGCACAATGATGAAGATGTGCCCTGGCTTCTTCGTCGGAGGCAGCGCGCCGGATGCTGACGTCGCAGCGGCGACCGAGATCACGAACAGTGCGGCGCACGCGATCGCGGCACGCGAGAGTCTGAGGAATGATGTCATACTCAATTGTACCACGGGTGCGCACGCACGTTCCGAATCGGCGGCGTCGCGGCAAGGCCGAGCCAGCGGCGCGCTGCCACCCGCTAGACCGCCTTCGTTTCCCCCGGCGTCATGATCACGGCGCGTGCGTCTCCGGCGAACGCCGCGCGAACGTCGGCTTCGCTCGCGAGCACGGGAAACGTCGCATAGTGCATCGGCACGATCACACTCGGGTCGAAGAACTTCTTCATCGCGAGTGCCGCCACCGTGGGATTCTGCGTGTACGGGCCTCCCCCGGCGCATGTGAGCACGATGTCCGGGTGATGCACCTCCGCGATGAACGCCATGTCGCTCATGATCCACGTATCCCCGGTGTGGTAGAGTGTTCGCCCATCCGCGAACTCGATCACAAAACCGATCGGCGAGCCGCTCTCCGTGGAATGTGTCGCGGGCACGAGGTGCACGCTCACGTCACCACGCGAATTTCGCCGCCTACGTTGCCTCCCTTCGATTGCTCCGCCGACAGCTTGAGCGACGACACGTATTCGACCATGCCGATCACCGGCGCATTGCTCATCTTCGCGATCTCCTTCGCGTTGGCGGAGTGATCGTTGTGTGAGTGCGAGACGAGAATCGCGTTCGGCTTATCCGCGCTCGTGTATCGGTCGAGCTTTTTGAGCGGCTCCGGCGTCACCGGGTTGTCGGTGATGAATGGATCGACGAGCAGCTTCGTCCCGCCACTCGACTCGATCTCGAAGGCGGCGTGCCCCAACCACCTGAGGTTGACCACGCCCTTCCCGAACTGAACCGCCATTGGATGACCTCGTCTGTATGGAGATGCGCTCTGCGCGCTAACACGTTGCAAGCGAGCGACGCGATGTCCATGCCTACGGCCGAACCCACTCCTCCGCGGCCATCACTTTCCCCACAAAGAAGTCCCCGAAGTCGACGTAGCGCGCGGAGGCCTCGTCGAAGCGCATCTCGGTGACGAGCTTCTTGAAGTCGAGCGGATCCTTCGCGAAGAGGGTCACTCCCCACTCCCACGCGTCGAAGCCGATCGCGCCGCTGATGATCTGCTGCACCCTGCCGTGGTATTTGCGCCCCGTGGTCCCGTGCTCGTACATCATGCGACTCCGCTCGTCGAGGGTGAGTGTATACCAATTTTGCCCGGGCTCACGCTTCTTCGACATTGGATAGAAACAGACGTACGGCATCTCGGCGGGAAAGGGCGGCTCGAGGCGGCGCGCGACCATCGGCGCACTTCGCTCGGCCTCCACGCGTGCCTTGACCGCTTTCGAATATTCCTCATCGCCAACAGTGCCGCCGCGCGCAACGGCGTCGCGCGCGAGCTCGGCCGTAATGTGATAGAGCCCCGCCTCGGTGATGCTCAGGAAAGTGTACGTCGACACGAGCCGCTGCAGATACGGGTTCGCGTTGAGCTCGCGTTGCACCTCGCCGATCGCATCGAGCGTCGGGCGAAAGTGCACCATCATCGTGTCGGAGACCGATCCGATGACGCGCGCCACGGCACTCCAGCCGCCGCCTTCCGGCTTTGCGAGCTTCGACAGCAGCGCCGCGGTGTCGCGCTGCTCCTTCTCGTTGGGCGTGAGCCCCACGGGGTGCGCGAACAGCTGGTGGAGCACGTACCACCCCTCGAGGGTCTCCGGCGGGTGGTTCTTTTTGGTGTCGGGCATGTGGGGAATTTACTCGGTCAAACGAAGCACCGCTGAGAGTCGCACTGAAGCTCGAGCCGTCACGTGTAAACGCCGCCCGCGCGGATCCTACTTGCCTCTCGCGCTCATCAGGCGGCCAAGCTGTCCCTTGGCGTGCAGCGAGTCCGCGCGGCCGCTGAAGTAGCGCGAGTCCAGCTCGGGACTGCCGATGTCTTCGATGTGCGCGTATCCCATCTCCTGTAGCGACGCGATGAGCGCTGCCGGCGCGAAGAAACCGCGGAACGGCTCCCCCGCCTTCGCGACCTTGCGGCTCACCGCGGCGAGTGTCAGGCGCCCTACGAACCCCAGCGTCTCGCGCGGAACCGCGTAATCGAAGGTCACCGCGTTCTGCACATGCATCTCGCGGATCGCGCGCAGCGTCCCGAGCACGACGGTGCTGTCCAGATACATCGTGACCCCGAGCCACGAGAAGAACGTCGGCGCGCCTTCGTCGAAGCCGGCCGTCCGCAGCCCTTCGTCGAACGTTTCGCGCTCGAAGTCCACCGGCGCGAAGGTCATCGACGCGGGCACGGTGATCCCCACCTGGGCCAGACGCTGGCGCTTCCACGCCTGCGTGGCCGGATGGTCGACCTCGAAGACGTGGAGCTCGGAAAAGGGATTTCGATACGCGAAGGTGTCGAGCCCCGCGCCGAGTACGACATACTGCTTCACCCCGCGTGTCACGGCGGCCGTCAGCTCATCCTCGGCGAAGCGGCTTCGCGCGATGATGAACGCGCGAAAGCGCGCGGCGACGAAGTTCTTGGGCTGTTCGGGGAGATTCGCCTCCCCCCGTGCGCCGATGATGCGCACGGCGAGGGGGTCGTTGAAGACGAGCGGCTTGTCGAGCAGCTGGTGCGCCGCCCGACGCTCAGCCACCCGCTGCGCCGTTCTGCTTGGCTTCCCGGAGTGCAGCCTCTACCCCGCTGCGCTCAGCGCGCCGAAGCGGCGGTCACGCTTCTGGAAGTACGCGACGGCGGCGGCGAGATCCTTCGCGCCGAACTCCGGCCACATCACGTCGGTGAAATACAGCTCGGCGTACGCGCATTCCCACAGGAGGAAGTCGCTGAGCCGGCGCTCGCCACCCGTACGAATGACGAGATCGACATCCCGCGCGGGGCGCGCGTCGTGCTCGCCGCCGAGCGCGCGTCCGAACTCCTCGCGCGTGATCTCGTCCCCTGCGGCGGCGACACGCTGCGCGGCGCGCAGGATCTCGTCGCGCGCGGAGTAGTCGATCGCGAGTCGCATGTGCAGCGTGGAGCCGCGCGACGTCTTCTCCTCGGCGTCCGCGATCGCATCGGCGAGTGCGAGCGGGAGGCGGTCGCGCCGGCCGATGGCGGTCAGCCGGACGTTGTTGTCGAGGAGCTTTGGAACCTCGCTCACGAGGCGCGAGCGAAAGAGTCGCATCAGCGTCGCCACTTCGGCCGCCGGCCTGCGCCAGTTGTCGCTGCTGAATGCGTAGAGTGTGAGCGTGTCGATGCCGAGCGAAGGCGCGTGCTCGACCACCTTGCGCACGACGTCGACGCCGACGCGGTGCCCCGCCACGCGCGGCATCGCGCGCTGCGTGGCCCACCGGCCATTGCCATCCATGATGATTGCGACGTGCAGCGGCTGTTGCGGTTCGGTGAAGAGTCGTGGCGACATGAGGTCAGTGAGCGGAATGAGCGCGGTAGCTGGAGTCGCCGGTGTACACTATCAACGCTCCAGCGTGTCGCGGGTCACCTGGATGATGGATTCCATGTGCGACAGATACCGCTGCAAGGCCCGGCGCCCGGCGGGAGCGAGGCGGTAGGTGGTGAGGGGCCTGCGCCCCTCGAACGTCTTCGTGACGGTGACGTAGCTGGCATCCTCCAGCTTGCGCGCGTGCACGCTGAGGTTGCCGTCCGTGGTCTTGAGGAGCGCCTTGAGCTCGCTGAACGAGAGCGCCTCGTTGGCGGCGAGTGCGCTCACCATGCCGAGGCGGAGCCGGTGGTGGATGAGCTCATCGAGCTCACGCGATCCCTTGGCGGCATCATTGCCGGCGGCCGCATCGAGGGTGCGAGCGACGGGAGACTCGGCGCGGCGGCGCGCCACGGCGCTGGACCTAGCCACCGTAGCGCCACGCGATGAGGGCTCCGAATACGATCGGGAGCGCGCCGAAGCCGGCGGCGAGCAGCGCTGCGGACCAGGCGACGGGCGCGAGCACGGCCACACAGCCAAGCACCATGAAGCAGATCCCCATGACCGGCACGGAGCGCACGGAAAACATGCCGCCGGTCATGACGCCTGCGCCGTAGAGAAGGAGCCAGCACGCGGGGAGGAGCGCGTACATCCCGAGGCGGGCGAAGTAGTACGTGAGCACCACGCCGACGGCGATGGGCGGAGCGAAGCCGAGCGCGAACTTGCGCAGCGGGGCGAAAATGAACGGCTCGCGAGCGCGGCGCCCCTTCCAGATGCTCGATGTGACGCCGATCACAACGGCGAGGACCGCAGCAGCGAGCCACTCTCCGAGCCAGATGGGACCCGGAGGGAGGGCCCGGCTAGCGAAGGCTGCCGCGAGCGCGACGATGCCGGTTGCGATCTGTCCCCACCCGGAAACGCCGGTAAACGCGGACGCGCTCTCCATGGTCTCCCGGATATAGCGGAGGTCATCGAGGGCGCGGGTATGGAGCGTGGAGGTGGACATGCTGCAAGAATGCGAGGAAAAGCCGAGGCTCGCAAGTACTTTGAATCACAAAGACGAGTTGCACGGGCGGCCCCTCGCGAGGCTAGTGCACCTCGGCCGCCGCCGTCTCCCCCTGAATGTGGTGGAGCACTTCCTCGAGCTTCGCGAGCTCGAAGGGCTTCTCTATGACCGGACGCCCAGAGGCCGCGAGAAAGGCGGAGGCGTCGGCGGAGGCGACGTCGCCCGTGGAGAAAACGAGCCGCTGCACGAGATCCGGACGCTGCGCGAGCAGCGCTTGATGCATCTCGGCGCCAGAGCAGTGTGGCATTCGCAGATCGCACATCACCACATCGTAGACGCCGGGCTCCGAGTGCAGCAGGATTTCCAACGCCTTATGTCCATCTTCCGCCTCCTCGACCTCCCAGCCGCGGCGGGAGAGGAAGCGCCGAATGGCGGCACGAATGCTGGGCTCATCGTCGATGACGAACAGGCGAGAGCGATGCGGTGCGGCGACTCCGTCGAGCGGTTGAATGTCCATTGCACCTCCTGCGCGGAGAAAACCTCCGCTCCGTGCGCGCCTTCACTTGAATTCAAAGCCTGACCGTGAGCACTGCAAGCCCTTTGACTTAGCAGATTGTATACCGGAACAAGTTCGAAGTGCACTCATCAGCATCCTTTGAGAAATTAGAAAGTCCTCACCCACTCGTCGCAGCTGGAAGTCGCAGCGTGAAGCTGCTTCCCTTCCCGAGTGAGGAGGAAACAGTCAGCTCTCCGTTCATGAGACGCGCCAGCCTCCGCGACACACTCAATCCGAGCCCGGTGCCGCCGACCTTGCGCGTCGACTTCTGCTCGACCTGCCAGAAGGTATCGAACACGCGATCGTGATCCGCAGGAGCGATTCCGATCCCCGTGTCGCGCACGACGATCTCGACGCTGCCGCCGCGCGGATGAGTCTCGAGGACGACCGATCCCTTGTCCGTGAATTTGATCGCGTTGCCGAGCAGGTTGAGCAGAATCTGTCGCAGCTTCATCGGATCCGCCCACACCTCCGCAACCCTCTGCGCAGCCACGACCTCGAGCACGAGCCCCTTGTCCGAGGCGAGTGGGAGCGCCAGCGCCAATGCCTCCTCCAGCGCAGCGGGGACGGAGATGCGTTCGAGATGCGTGACCTCCTTCCCCGCCTCGACGCGCGACAGCGTCAACACCTCGTCGATGAGGCTGAGCAGATGCGTCGCGCTCGCCTTGATGCGACTGAGCTGGGTGCGCTGATTTTCGTTCACGGGTCCGGTAATGCCGTCGAAGAGCAGCTCTTCGTAGCCGATGATGGCGGAGAGGGGTGTGCGAAGCTCGTGTGACATCACGGCGAGAAACTCACTCTTCGCCCTGCTCGCCGCCTCGGCCTCCAGGCGCGCGGCGTGCAGCTCGCGCTCCGCCCTGTGCTGCTCCGTCACGTCCCAGAAAATCGCGACGCCGGCGCCGACGTGTCCCTGCGCGTCGAGCACCGGCGCGCTGTTGATGCAGATCCTGCGTCGCTCGCCATCCGGGCGATCGATCTCGATCACCTCATCGATCACGACCTGACCGCCGGTGATCGCCCGTGCGAGCGGCCAGTCTGCGGGCTCGAGCGGCGTCCCATCGACGTGGTAGCCCCGTAGCGTCTCCGTCATCGCCGCCAGCGAAGCTGTGATCGGCATGCCGAGCACGCGCTCTGCCGCTCTATTCGTGAGAATGCGCCTCCCCGATGGCGCCTCCACGATCGAGATCGCGAGCGGTGACTGCTCGACGACGGTGACGAGGCGATTGTGCTCCGCCAGCGCCTCTTCCGTCGCATGCCGGGCGGTGTGCGTCTGGCGCGCGAGGTCGTCGGTCACGCCGCGCAACTCCTCGTTCGCCTGCTCGAGCTCTATCGTCTGCGCCTCCATCTCCGAAGCCTGCTGGCTCAGCTCCCGATTGGCGACCTCGACATCGGTGAGCGCCTGCTGGCGCCGGCGATCCGCGATCTCGCTCGCGGTCAGCGCGCGACCCAGCATCGTATTGACGAGCAGCGAGAGCGCGCCCGAGAGCACGATCGCCGCGAAGACGAGCGAGGTGGTGAGGACGCGAAGCTCGCGCTCGTGTTCCTCGCGCCTGTCGAGGCGACTTCGCTCCTCGCCGACGATGTTGGCGATCAGCTCGCGCGCCTGCCTCATGAGGAATTGTCCGCGATCCGAGCGCACCACCTCCGCGGCCGCGCTCAGCCCCCCGGGTCCCTCGTAGGCGCGCTTCGCCGACTCGAGCTCCGTGAGCTTCTCCGCGATCACGATCGAAAGGGTGTCGAGGCGGGCCTGCTCGGCGGGGTCGGAGATCAGCCGGCGCGCGGCCGCGAGCGAATGGTGCACATCCGATGCGGCGCCCTCCCCGGGCGCGAGATAGAGGCGCGACCCCGTGAGCAGAAAGCCGCGCTGCGAAGTCTCCGCATCGGTGAGGCGGGCGAGCACGGTCTGGAGCGACTCGGAGATATCGCGCGAGAGCGTCACCGCGTCGCGCGCCGCGGCGAGCCGGGTGACGCCGACGAGCGCAAAGACGCCGATGGCGAGCGACAGCGCTGCCGGCCCGACGGTGGCGGCGATGCGAAGGGCGCGGCGGGAGATCACAGGCAGAGTATGCGCACTCGAGATCCCGGGGTGAAAGTATCGTCGGTCGCTGGCAGCGCAGCCCTCGAGAAAAAAAGCTACCGAGCAGCGATGACGGTCTGCTAGGCCGTCAGATATCTCGCGACGGCGCGCTGCATCACGGCGAGCTGAGCGTGCAGCCGCTCGAGCTGCGCCTCCTGCAGCGAGTGGATGCCGGAGGCGAGCTCGTCGCGCGCGGCAACGGTCGTCGCAATCTCGCGCGATGCCGCGAGCGCATTCGAAGCTTCGTCGTCGATGATCGGCGGACGATCGTCGTCGAGCGCGGCGATCAGCGCGTCGAGCTGCCTGGTGAGTCTCGCGGCTTCGGCTTCCTGCACCGTCTCTTCACCCCTCACTCGCGATTCCGCCATCGCGGACATCGTCGAAACCATCCGTCGGCCGTACGTCTGCACCGCCATCGCTGCCTCCACGCGCTGCGGAGTGGGAACATCCTCGGTAATCAGGCGCTGGATCGTCGCCTCGGAGTTGGTGACGGCGATCCCGAAGCGCCTTCGGGCCTCGTCCGCCCGACCGCGCCACTCGGGGAGCGGCGCGTCCGCCGAGCTCGCGACGATCTCCCACAGTGCGCGCATCTCGCGAAGCAGTCCCGCAAGCTGGCGTGCGTACGTCGTGAGCTCGTGCGTCGGCCACAGCAGCTGCGACGCAGACAAGGCTATCGCGCCACCGAGGAGCGTGTTCACGACGCGGAGCCCCGCAATGTCCCAGTCTCCAGGGTGCGGCTCGGCCAACAGTACGAATACGGGAGTGAGGAGCAGCACGAACACACCGTAGTTGAGCGGCAGCACCGCCACGGATGCGATCGTGAACGGGACCATCACTCCAGCGATCGCAAGCTTCGTCCGTGCGATGACCGCGAGCGCCGCGGCGATGATCCCGCCCAGCACGCTCCCCGCCACTCGCTGCAGTGATTTTCGCAACGTCGCTCCGGCGTACGGCTGCAATACGATCAGCGTGGTGATCGTCGCCCAGTAGCCGCGTGTGATATCGAGCGAGAACGAGAGCCAGACCGCGGCGGCGGCGGCGATTCCCATGCGGAGGCCGTGCCTCGCGGGGAGCGAGCGCACCGTGAGTGCTTCGCGAAGGGGGCGCAGCCACGCGAATGAGTGTGACGCGTCACGAGGAATCGCCACGGGATGCTCCGCCGTCGCGGGTACGACGCTCGACGCGCGCGTGTCGATGAGCGCTGCCGTATCGACGAGGACGTCGACATCGCTCGAAAGACGCGAGAGCAGCGCGGCAGCGGCGCGCAGGTGCACGTTGGCCGAAGGAGTGTGCACCATCAGATCCGTAAGCTGGGGGGGCACCGTATTGGCGCGACGTCGGGCGTCCAGGGTGTCATCGATGGCCGTGGTCAGCAGATCGAAGGTCTTCGCCAGACAGCCGAATGCACTCGGGAATGCCTCTTCGGCGGATGCCTGGCCACTCTCGTGCGCAGCCTCGAGCTCCGCATCGATGGCGACGAGCGTTCCGAACAGCTGCTCGGCGCCCTCCGTGAGCACCAGCAGCTGCTCGCCGCGTGCGCTCTTCCCCTGCTTCGGTCGGCGAACATCGGCGAGCACCGTGCGCGCGCTCTCGATCGCGCTTCGAACGGCCGCGTGCGTCGATCGGGCCGCGATGCGCGCGTTGTCTGCGTCATTGTCACCCAGCGATCGCGCGACCGCCTCGAGCGCGCGCGCGAAACCGGCAAGTGCGTGATACGCGCCGGACACTGCGCGACGCGCCGGCCGAAAGGGATGGAGCGGCCACAGAAGGAGCGAGAGCACCATCGCCCACGCGACACCGCCCGCGAACATCCCCGCACGAACGAGTGCGGCATGCGGCACGCTCGAGGGCGCGCCGACCGCAACCGCGTAGATGACCGCGATGAAGAGCCCGACGGTCGAGCCCTCGTCACCGTAGACCCGCGCGAGTCCGCCGAAAATGCCGACGACGAGCATCGTTGCGACGGCGATGAAGGGGGAGCTCGCCGCATCCGTGCCGGCGAGCACGCACAGCGCTCCGAGCGCTCCGAGCGCGCTCATGGTGAGCGCACGAGCGCGATAGGCGCCACCCTTGTCCACGAGAGAACCGAGCCAGCCACCCAGCGCGGCCCACGAGAAGAGCGGTTGCGCCAGCAGATCGCCGGCGATGACGGGGATGAGAAGGGCGAGCGCCGTTCGCACGCCGCGACCGATCTGGAGCTTCCCCTTATCGATGACGAAAAGCTGGCGGGCAACGCCCGCGATTCCCCTGGCGATGCTCACGGATGGCGCGCTCGCCAGCGGCTAGCGGGCGGTGACCGGTTTCTTCGCAGGGCCGATCTGAGCGAGGAGCGTCTTCACCGCTTCATCCAGCTGCGTGTCCCGCGCGGCGTAGCTCTCGCCCATCGCGCGAGTGACCGCGACGTCCACTGGACGCGGATGCAGCTCCATGTCCGAGCCATCCGCGCCGCGAATGCGGATGAACGGGATGCGCACTGACGATCCATCGAAGAGCACATCGTTCGACGTGTAGATGATCCACCCCGCGGTCGGCTCGCCGACGATCCTGCCGAGCTTCATCGTACGATATCCCTCCGAGAAATCCTCGGCGTCGCTGAGCGAGTGCATGTTGGTGACGAGCACCGTCGGCAGCTCGAGGGAGCGCTGGCCGAGGAGTGTGCGCGCGGGTGCCGTGGACGAGCCGCGGATTTGCATCGTGAGGTAGGGTGCGCGAGTAAGCACGTCGAGCGCGTAGGCGTTCACGAAACCGCCGTTGTTGTTTCTGATATCGATCACGACGCCGTCGTTCGCCTGGTTCTGCGCGTCGAGATCGGCGTAGAGGCGCTGGAGCGACTCCTCGCTCATGTCGGGCATGTGGACGTAGCCCAGGCGGCCTCCGCTCACGCGTGCGACGTACGCGCGCGACTGCTCGACCCACGCCCGGTATCGCAATCCTTTCTCGGTGTTGGTACTCACCGGGAGCACGGTGACGACGCGCGCCTTCGCATCGGGTCTCGAGGCAACGCCGAGTGCCGTCTGCTTGCCGATTCTGTACGCGAGCATCTCGTCGATGTTCGTTCGGGCACCGATGGCGGCGCCGTTGATGGCCACGATGTAGTCGCCGAGCGCAATATTCGCCGCGAGCGCCGCTGGGCCGAGCGGGATGAGCTCGGACACGCGGAGCTTCCCGCTGCGCTCGTACTCGCCCGCATCGAAGCCGAGGCCGAGGCGGCCCGTGACGGGGGCGACATTCACCGGTCCGCGAACGCCTGAGTGGGATGCGTCGAGCTCCCCCACCATCTCGTTCATCAGCCGCGTGAACTCGTCCGATGTCTGCGCGCCCTGCGCGAGCGGTGCATATTCGGCGCGGATCGCGTTCCAGTCGACGCCATGCATCCGCTCGTCGAAGAAGTTGTCGCGCAACTCGCGCCACATGAGCGTGAACAGCTCGCCGCGATCAGCGGTGAAGTCGACATCGACTTCGGCGCTCACGGAGACCGGGCGGAGCGTCCGGCTCGCGACGTCGATGGCGGCAATGCGTCCGCTCTCGAGGTAGTAGACCTCCTTTCCATCCGGCGACCACTGCACACTGCTCTTCGGACCCGGCGTCGAAGTGAGCTGTTTCGCGACGGGATCTTCCTTCGAGAGCTCGTCGAGTGGAAAGAGGTAGAGGTTCGCCTGCCCCGCCGCGACGGCGGTGACGACGACCGACTTCCCATCGGGGGCGATCGCCTCGCTGACGACATCGAGGCCGATGGGCAGAAAGGACAGCCGCGAGCGCAGCCCCTCGAACACGACGGGCGTGTGGCGCACTGCATCGCGATGCGTGGAGTCGGCCGCGCGTGCACCGCTGTCGCTCACAGATGAAGGGGCGCTGTCGCGCTTCGCCGCGGTGTCTCTGGGTGCGGGCGCGCGATCGCGCGTCTCCCGTGCCGGAGCCGGCGAGGGTTGTGTGCGCGTCTGCGGTGCCGTCGAGGGGACGTCGGTGCTGAACAGATCGCGAAATTGATCTTCCCGGAAGCGCGGCGTGCGCGGGATGAGATCGACGCGCGCGAGCACGCCCGACTCCGTGCGCTGCGACGACACGAAGAGGAGGTAGGTGCCGTCCGGGCTCCAGCCCAAAGCGTCGCCATTCGTGTTCGAAAGAAAGCTGACCGGACGCGACTCGCCGCCGGCGGCGCTCACCAGGTACGCGTTCGCGAACAGTTTGCTCCCCTCGTTGGTCGCGTACGCGATCCACTTGCTATCGGGCGACCAGACGATCCCGCGCTCGTTCATGAAGGGTGCGCGATCGAGGCGCGCGTGCGCGACGACGCGATCATCCTGAGACGCTTTGCCCACGGACGACGAAGCCTCGAGCAGATGCAGCTCTCGCCCGCCGCGCACGTATGCGAGCGATTTGCCGTCCGGCGACCAGACCGGCGTGACATCGGACTCGGCGCCGGTGGTGAGCTGGCGTTCGTCGTGCGAGACGAAGTCGTAGACGTAGATATGGAACTGCCCTTCGCGATCGTCGCTGTATGCCAGGCGCCGGCTGTCGGGCGCCCACGCCGGCTGCTGCTGCACCACTCCCGCGACGGACACGCGCTGCCCGTTCCCGCCATCCTTGCTCGACGCCGCGAAGATTTTTCCGCGAACCGTGAACGCAACCTTCTTTCCGTCGGGCGAGAGCGCAAGCTCCTGAAGCCCGTTCGAGAGCGTGCGGTGCTCGACGAGCGCGCCGGTGGCCGAGCCGCGGAGCTCGATGGTGACGGGCTTCGCGGCCGCCGTCGCGATGTCATAGCTCCAAATCCGAAAGTCCCGCTCGAAGACGATCGCCTTGCCGTCGTACGCCATCGTCGGCCAGAGCACGCGGCCATCCGTGAACTTCGTGAGCTGCTTCTCGGCGCCGCCGCTCGCGGGGCGCGTCCAGAGATTCGGCGCCCCGCTCCGGTCGCTCACGAAGAAGAGCGTCTTCCCATCGGCCGACCACATCGGCCATTCGCTCCTCGCACCCGGGCCGGTCATCTGTTCGTACTTCGGTACCGTGCGCGCGCCCGGCGCGACGCCGTGTACGAGCCAGATCTCGCTCTCGTCGATGTGGCTGTGCCCGCGGCGCCACCACTGCGACGCGGTGATCCCGCGCGCCGTGATGGCGATCGTCGATTCGTCCGGCCCTGCTGCGGCCCAGAACTCCGCTGCATACCGATCCGCGGCGACGGCCACCGGCGTGCCGCCTGCTGCGCTCACGCGAGCCACGTCGCTCATTCCGGCGATGTCGCTGGCGGTGGACGTGAAATACAGCCACTTCCCATCGCGCGACCACGAATCGAGCTGGTCCATGACGTCCGCGAAGGTGACGCGCCGGAGCACGCCCGTCGCGAGGGCCAGCACGTAGATGTTCGCGGCGCCATTGCGCGACGACATGAAGGCGAGCTGCGTGCCGTCCGGCGAGTACAGGGGACGGCGATCATTCGACCCATCGGCAACGAGGAGGTGCGCCTCGCCGCCGCCCGCCGCGACGGTCCAGATGTCGCCGCCGGAGACGAACGCGATCTCGCGACGATCCGGCGAGTAGGCGGGCTCGGAGAACGATCGACGCGCGGGAACGGGCGCGCGCTCGTCGGCGTGATGCGGCAACGCGACCGATGCTGCGGCGACGAGTGCCGCGGCGGCTGAGCGAATGATGATCATGACACGAAAGCTAGAGACGGACCGCGCGCGCTGCGAGCGGCCGATGCCGCGCTACTCGACCTGCCGCGTCTCCACCGACACCGTGAGCCGCTCATCGGCCTGCCCGCGAAAGGTGCCGCGCGTCGGGGGAACGTCGGCGTAGTCACGTCCGATGGCCATCTTGATGTGCGCCGTGCTGGCCACGAGATCATTCGTCGGATCGAAGCCGCGCCATCCGTGCACGGGTGTGTAGGCCTCCGCCCACGCGTGCGACGCCTCGGTCTCGGGCATCGGCGCGTTGCTCTCGGCGAGTCCGGACACGGTGTAGCCGCTGACGTAGCGCGCGGGGATGCCGATCGAGCGACAGAGCCCGATGAGCAGGTGGGCGAAGTCCTGGCACACGCCACTCCGCTGCCGAAGAACATCGTGCACCGTCGTCGCGACCGTCGTCACGTTCTTCGTGTACCTGAACTCGTCGTGGATGAACTTCGACAGCTGCCGCACCGCCTCGAACGCCAGCTCCGGAGACGCGGGGCGGAAGGGCTCCGCCAACGCGCCGAGCTCCGCGCTCACCGGCACGAGCGCGGAAGGCTGGAGATAGTCCGCAAGCTCCGATGGCGTGAGCGGTCGCGGACGCTGCATCGGCGACGAGAACGGATCCGCGAGGGATGTAACGACATCGCACCGCGTCACGACCTCGAGCATCCGGTGTGGCTTCGCCACCGTGATCAGATGCGCGCGGTTGCCGAAGCCGTCGGTGTACCGGCGCACCGAGCCGTTCGGACTCACATTGATCGTGAACACATCCCACCGCTGGTCCGCGTCGGAGAGCGGCCCGAGACGCACGTCCATGACGCCCTCGACGACGTCCGTGCTGTAGTCGAGCCGCGTGATGTGCTCGAGACGCACCTTCATTGTTCGCCCGCCTGCTGCTGCTGCTGCTCGGCCATCAGCATCGCCGCGCGCGCGACGGCGACCACGCGCCCGGGTTGCGGCTCGTCGCGCAGGTACACGCGCGTCACCTGATCGCAAACGCGTGCGATGTTCTTCTGCAGCGCGGCGAGATAGCTTTGCAGCCCGCTCTCGAGAATCTCGTCGACGGCCGCGTGCTCGAGCTGCGCGCTCAGAAGGCCGAGCGAGCGCGTCGCGATCGTCACCCCCTCCCTTCCGGCCTCGACACGCTGCGAGCCGCTGAGCTGCTGCAGCGCATGCCACGCGTGACGCAGGCTGAAGCGCACCGTTTGCGGGAACGAGGAGTTGAGCAGCATGAACTCCACCACGCGCGCCGGATCGACGCGCAGCGAGTAGTAGCGCGCGTACGCCTCCGCCGCGCCACACGAGCGCAGCACAGCGAGCCATCGCACCTGGTCATCATCGTTGCGCTCGTGGAGCAGATGCGCCTGCAGCGTGATCATGTGCGCAACGTTGTCGGCCCGCTCGAGATACTTGCCGAGGCAGGTGAAGTACCACGGATCGTCGTGCGACAGCGTGGAATCGGCGAGCCCCTGGATGTACTGCGTCTCGATCAGCACGCGCCGATAGAACGGATGCGAATCCTCCTCCATCGCCGCGTCCGCACCGCCCGCCGCGAGCCAGAGGTGGAGGGAGTTGATCGCCTCCCACATCTCGCTCGAGATGCTTTCGCGCACGCGTCGCGCGGCCGTGCGCCCGCGTTGCACGCACGAGACGAGCGAGCGCGGATTGCGCAGATCGCGCGCCAGCCAGTCGCGAACCGCGAGCGGCTCGAGCCCGCCCGACGCAGGTGTCAGCGCCTCGGGGAGCGCGCCTTCGCCGGCTCGCGGCTGGACGAGCCGCTGCCACAGCTCGCGCCGGGAGATCGCATCGCCCTCGTCGAGCTCGAGATGCCCCGTCACCTCGAGCAGCCGCCCTACCGCCGCGGCCCGCTCGATGTACCGACTCATCCAGAACACATCCTCGGCAACACGACAGAGCATCGCCATCTCAGCCCCCTCCTCCCGCGAGCACCCAGGTATCCTTCCCGCCGCCGCCCTGCGAGGAGTTTACCACCAGCGAGCCGTTGCGCAGTGCCACGCGCGTCAGCCCTCCCGGCTGCACCTTTACCTCGCGCCCGAACAACAGGAAGGGACGGAGATCGATGTGGCGCCCCTCCAGATGATCATTGTCCCAGCACGGCGAACGCGAGAGCGCGAGCGTCGGCTGCGCGATGAAGCTGCGCGGGTCCGCCTTCACTCGCTCCGCGTACAGGTCGCGGTCCGCCTGCGACGCGTGCGGCCCGATCAGCATGCCGTAGCCGCCGCTCTCATTCACCGACTTCACCACGAGCTTGTCGATGTTCGCGAGAATGTAGTCCAGCTCCTTCGGCCGCGTGGGCAGCAAGGTGGGCACGTTCGCGAGGATCGCGTCCTCGCCGAGATAGTACTTGATGATCTCGGGGACGTACGCGTAAATCGCCTTGTCGTCCGCCACCCCCGTGCCGATGGCATTGGCGAGACTCACGCGCCCCAGCCGGTAGGCCGCGACCAGCCCCGGCACGCCGAGCAGCGAGTCGTTTCGGAAGGTGAGCGGATCGAGGAAGTCATCGTCTACACGGCGGTAGATCACGTCGACCCTCTTGCGCCCCTCCGTCGTGCGCATGAACACGCTCGCATCGTCGACGAAGAGGTCGGAGCCTTGCACGAGCTCGACCCCCATCGCCTTCGCGAGAAAAGCGTGCTCGAAGTACGCGGAGTTGAATGCGCCCGGTGTGAGCAGCACCACCACCGGATCTTCCGCCGTGGGCGGTGCGATCGCGCGCAGCACGTCGAGCAGATCCTGCGGATACCCTTCGACGGGGCGCACATCGTAGTCCTGGAAGAGCTGCGGCCAGGTGCGCTTGAGCACACGCCGATTCTCGACCACGTACGACACTCCCGACGGCGTGCGAAGGTTGTCCTCGAGCACCATCAGCTCGCCGGATCCGTCGCGAACGAGATCACTTCCCACGATGTGCGTGTACACGCCAAGCGGCACGTCGACCTGGCGGAACTCGCGACGGTAGCCACGCGCGCCGAGCACGAGATCGGGCGGGATAACCCCGGAGCGCAGGATGCGCTGGTCGTGATACACATCGTGGAGAAAGAGATTGAGCGCGCGCACGCGCTGCTCGAGCCCGCGCTCGATCTTCGTCCACTCATCCGCCTGAATGATTCGCGGAATGAGATCGAAGGGCATGATCTTCTCCACACCCTCCGCGCCCTGATTCACTGCGAAGGTGATGCCGCGCACCGTGAACGAGAGCTCGGCGGCGCGTTGGCGGCGGGCGACGTCGGCGGAGTTCAACGTCGCGAGGCGCTGCGCGAGCGTCGCGTAGTGCGCGCGCACGGCGCCCGGCGCCTCGAACATCTCGTCCCAGAACATTCCGGGATCGTACGCGGGGACCACGCGCTCGGCTTTCGCCGCCGTCATGCGTGCACCATCTGCGCGCCGACGACCCACGCATCCTTCTTCGGCGTGAGGCGGCTCCCGGCGATTCCGGTGTACGAGCCGGACGTGGGCGCGACATCGGCGTAGTCGCGCCCAACCGCAACGGTGATGTAGCTCATGCCGGGGAAGCGCTTGTGCGTAGGATCGTACGCCATCGCGATCAGGCGCGTGGGATCGGCCGGGTCGGGGAGGATCGCCTCGAACCATGCGTGCGGGGCGCCCTCGCCGAGCACGTGGCCGGAGACGTAGCGTGCCGGGACGCCGACGCAGCGCAGGACGGCGATCGCGATGTGCGCGTAATCCTGACACACCCCGCCGCCGAGATGCAGCGCCATCGCCGCCGGCGTCTGCACGCCGGTTTGCCCGTGCTGGTACTTGATTGCCTTGCTCGTCCACTCGCCGGCGAGGATTGCCAGCATCCACTGGCGAAGCCCGTGCGAGTCGAGCGGAGCGATCTCCTCGGGAACGGGCGCGTGTGGCAGCGCGGCGAGGAGCGCGGCGCCCGCCTCTCGGATGCGATCGTCGGGAGCGGTGAGGGCGGTAGGCGCGATGAAGATATCGACCGTCGACTTCGCGTGGAGCTGCTGCGCGAGTGGCGGCGCGACGCGCTCCACTTCGAATGTCACCCCGAAGCGCACCGACTCCGACACGCGGGATGCGCGGACGCGGCAGGTGGAATTGCCGAAGCGGTCCGTCTCCCACTGCGTCGTGACATCGTCCGCGCCGTCGACGAACAGCTCGCGGGAGACGAGCTGCTGGTCACCGTACACCGGCGGCGGGATCATGATCAGGCGCTGGCGAATATCCGTGACGGGCCCGGAGTACGAATATCGATACTCCTGCTCCACGTGATGGCGGACGCGCGCGACGTCGCTCCAATCGGATGGCAGCGCAAGGCCGGGACGCGGTTGCATGACGGCATCTGCCGTCACTGCTCGGCGCTCTCCGCGCCAGAGATGCTGAGCCCCGGGGGAGGAGGCACCGAGCCATCGTCCGCCAGCTCGGGATGGACCTCGTCCGCCCACACGGTCATTCGCTCGAGGCGCAGCGCGCCGTACGACGTGGTCATCGCGACGTCCGCAGCATCGCGGCCATAGCCGATGACGACACGCCCGATGCGCGGCACATTGTGGCGCGCGTCGAAGGTGAACCAGCGGCCGCCGATGAACGCCTCGAACCAGGCGTGAAAGTCCATCGCGCCCTCGACGACCCCCACGGCGATATCGGGGAGATACCCGAAGGTGTAGCGCGCGGGAATGTTGAGCGCACGGCAAAAGGCCACGGCGAGGAGCGCGAAGTCCCGGCAGACGCCGATCTTCCGCTGGTATACGCTGAGCGCCGTGACTTCGGGGGAGCTGCTGCCCCCCTTGTACTCGATGTTGGCGTGGATCCAGTCGCACACCGCCTGCACCCGCTCCCAGCTCTGCGGTGTGTTGCCGAAGAGCCGCCAGGCGTCATTCGAAAGGATATCGGACTCCACGTATCTACTCGGCAGCGTGAACTGCAGCGCATCGTCCGGGAGCTCGGCGACCGGGGTGAGGGGAGTGCCCGGATGCGTCGGATCGGGCTCGTCGTCTACGTCGACGACGGCATCGTAGCGGAGGGTCGTTATCCCTTCGGGCACCGTGAGCCGCCAGCAGGTGTTGCCGAAGGAATCGTGATACTCGCGGATGGCGAGTGCGGGATCTACCCAACGGGACTCGTAGACCGTGCGGTGCGTGCCGTCGGAGCGCGCGCGCACGAGCATGACGGCCGGCACCGTAGAGAGCGCCTCGTACTGAAATTCACAGCCCACCCTCACCCGCATGACGTTGCCTCCGAAGGCTGTTCTGGTGTAGACGTGCACTCCCTGCCGCAGGCGGACGCGTCTGCAGAGATTAGCGCAGAAGGGGCTGCCTTCAACACTAACCGATCGGGCAGGATTCGCGCTCGCCGCACACACACACCAAGGATCGCGCGATCATGAAAGTGGCCGCGCAATTCGCAGGGGGAAAAGCAGGAATAATGCCCGAACGCGAGCGTGCTCTGGCGGCGGAGATACTGGCTCCCTACGGTTACACTCGAACCCTCCAGGAGCGCTAAAGCGAATATTCCGCTTAGACAGTAGCGCTAGTGCGCGTCGACCGGCGCCCCCATCGGCGACGGCTTCCGCAGCACGAGCACGGCCGGCGCCACACAGAGGAAGCAGAGGAGGATCAGCAGCCACGAGTCGTTGTAGGCGAGCATCGACGCCTGCTTCTGGAGCGTGAGATCGAGAAGCGCGTACGCCGTCTTCTGCGCCTGGAGCATCGAGCTCCCGTGCGCGACGAGATTCGCGACCGTCGCTCCGTAGCGCTGGTCGAAGGCCGGATTTCCCGCGAAGAAGTTCGCGGCGAGATCGGCGCGATGAAACTGCACGTGTCTCGTGAGATACGTGCTGAGCACCGCGATGCCGAACGATCCGCCGAGCTGTCGTGAAAGATTGATCAACCCCGATGCCTGCTGCGCCTCACTCGGCTTGAGGCTGCCGAACGCCGCGTTGTTGATCGGCGTGAAGAGCAGTCCCATTGCTGCGCCGCGCACGATCAACGCGATGCGCGCATCGGCCTCGCCCGCCGAGGTGGTGAGGTGTCCGAGAATCCACATCGCGACCGAGAAGGCGACCACGCCGGCGATGATCAGGTAGCGCGCATCGACCAGCGGCTTCTTGCCGCTGAGCAGCCGCCCGCACACCACCGCCATGACCGCAGTCGCGAGCCCGCCCGGAAGCATCGTCAGCCCCGTCTCCGTGGGGGTGAAGCCGAGGACTCCCTGCGTGAAGAGCGGGAAGAGGAATGTGCCGCCGTAGAGTCCGAAGCCGAGCACCACGAAAAGAAAGATCGAGGCGGAGAGATCGCGATTGTGGAGCACCCGGAAGTTGATGACCGGATGCTTGTTGCGAGCCGAGAGCTCCCACCAGACCATCGTGACGAGGCAAACCGCGGAGAGGGCGGAGAGGCGCAGGATCAGATTGCTCGAGAACCAGTCATTGCGATTCCCTTCCTCGAGCACGTACTGGAGCGAGCCGATCCCCGCGATCAGGAGCCCGATGCCGAGCCAGTCGACGGGATCGATGCGTCGCGCGCCCTCGGGATCCTTGAGGAAGGTGGTGACGAGGAACGTCGATACGATGCCGATCGGGATGTTGATGAAGAAGCACCAGTTCCACGTGTAGTTGTCGGTGATCCATCCACCGAGAGTGGGACCGAGAGTCGGCGCGACGATGATGCCGAGGAGGAAGATCGCCTGCACGATTCCCTGTTGCTCGCGGGGGAAGATCTGCCGGAGGGTGGCCTGCGCGGTGGAGAGCAGCGCGGCGCCGCCGGCGCCCTGCAGCAGGCGCCAGATCACCAGCTCGCTCAGACTGTGCGAGGTGCCGCACAGAAACGAAGCGACGATGAACAGGAGAATCGAGAAGGTGAGGTAGTTTCGTCTGCCGAAGCGCGAAGTAAAGAACGCGGTCATCGGGAGCACGACGACGTTTGCCAGAATGTACGACGTGCTCACCCACGCGATCTCCTCGCTCGTCGCACCCAGATTCCCTGCCATTTGTGGCAGCGCGACGTTGATGATCGTGGTGTCGAGCACCTCCATCATGGCGGCCGTGATGAGGCCGAGGAGGATGAGCCAGCGATAGGGAACGCCTTCGTCGCTTTCTACATGAGCGGGAGCTACCTGTGTGGCCACGTCGTCCGAATCGAAAGGGGTGTTGGGGTTCAACGCGGGAGGGGCGTCCTTATGTTCCTGACCCGCCAGTACTGGCCGAGCCAATGCTCCTCCCCGGCTTCACCCATTCCGGAGTGCAGTTCACCCCCGAATGGTGGTCGTTCACACCACAGATGTTCACTCTCGGGTGGTGGGGACATAACGTCCGGCCGTGCGCAACTCTCTCGTGGTACTCATCGCGCTGGCCGGTGTCGCCGTCCCCGCAGCGCAAGCCCAGTGTCGTCCGGATCCGAACAGCAACGAGGCAAAGCTTCTGGCCTTCTATTCTGTTCCGATCACCTTTTCGGCACTCGATGCCCCGAATCGCCAGCCGGCGTGGCACGTCGAGCTGCAGGCGGAGGTCTCGCCGGTGCCTACCGCCGATCCGTCGCTCGAACATGCGAGCGAATGCTACACGGCCAGCGCGAAGCAGCACTCCAGGCTGACGAGCGTGTTTGCTCGCCCCCGCGCACTCCTCACGCTGCCGCTCGGGCTGGCGATCGAGGCGAGCTATATCCCGCCGGTGCGCGTCGGGGACGCTCACCCGCATCTGGGCGGCGCGGCCCTCTCGGAGACCGTCGCGCTCCCGGGCTTCGGCCCCTTCCGATCGTCGGCCATCATGCTTCGCGTCGACGACACCTTCGGACGTGTGCGCGGACCCATTACCTGCGCGCAATCGGCACTGCAGCAAAGCGAGCCCGACAGTGCCTGCTACGGCAACAGCCCCTCGAACGACACCTTCAAGCCGACGATGTTCGGCCTCGAGGGTGTGTACGGCGTAAAGAGTCGCGGCGGACGGTTCGAACTCTTCGCAGGAACCGGTTATTCGTGGCTCCGTCCGCGCTTCGAGGTCGGCTTCACGAGCCTCGACGGGGTTGCCGACAACACGCAGATCGAGGTCAATCTCCAGCGCTGGTCCGTGCTCGGTGGCGCAACCGTGAATCTCCCTGCGCGCTTCGCGATCACCACTGAGGTCTACTCGGTACCGAAGGACGTGACGACATGGCGGCTGGCCGCCAGCTATCGGCTCCATTAGTGAGCGCGCCATGGCCGTCGTTGCGACGGCGCGCATGGGTGCGGTGGGTGGAGCTCGGACTCGGTGCGCTGTTCGTCGTTGCCGGGCTGGTGAAGGCCTCGGGGGTACCGTTCTTGGTCGAGCTTTTCACCTCGCTGGGCTTTGGGCAGTGGCTGCGTTTCCTCACCGCGGTCATCGAGATGACCGGTGGCGCGCTCTTGCTCACAGGACGATTCCAGTATCTCGCGTCGCTCGCGCTGGCGGTGGTCATGGTCGGCGCGACGGACGCGAGCATCGTCGTCTTCGATCGTTCGCCCGTTCCGCCGTTGCTCACGCTCATGGCACTTCTCGTCGTGGCGTGGATGCGACACCCTTCCGGTGCGAACGCCACCGGGCGATGATGTTGCCAATGGAGATGGCACGCCCGGCGATCGACGTACAGCGGGAGCGCGCAGAGCGGCTGCTCAACGGCGTACGCGCCGCGGTGCTGCTCTCGCTCGCCCTCACGGCGCTTCTATACAGCCCGCACGTCCCCGCCTCGGTGCAGCGCGCGAACTGGGCGGTGCTGATTCCGACGCTCGCCTGGTCGCTCGCGCAGTTCTGGCTCGACGAGCACCGGCATCTGCGCGACACGCCGCTCCCGCAATGGGTGGCGCTGGTCAATCCGCTCGTCGACATCACGGCGGTGACGGCGATTCTCGCGGGGTACGCCTTCGCGGAGCCGGGCGCTCTCGCGCTCAAGTCGCCGATCTTCCTCGCGTACTTCGTGATTCTCGCCGCGCGCCCGATCGCGTCGTCCACGCGCAAGGCGGCAGCGGCGGCGACGCTCGTGGTGGTGGAGTACGCAACGCTCGTCTCCGTGCTGGTCCTGGGCGGGCGCGTGCCGGTGACGGACAGCCCGATCATCGCGAGCGGGAGTGCGGCCGTCTCCTTCCTCGACGAGGGAGCGAAGGTGCTGCTGCTGATCGTCGCCGGCGCCATCGCGACGTATGCGACGTCGTGGCACGAGCGGCTCGCCGAGACGTACTATCGCGAGTCGCAGGAGCGCGAGGACCTGCGCGTCGCGCTGGCGCAGGCGCAGCTGCGGAGCCTCAGGCTGCAGCTCAATCCGCACTTTCTCTTCAACACGATGAACGGCATCGTCGCCCTCATCTCGAGCGACGCGCGATCGGCCGAGCGAATGCTGACGGGGTTGAGCGACTTTCTCCGCCTCTCGCTCCACAACGCGGGGGAGCAGGAGGTCCCGCTCGAGCGGGAGATCCAGCTGCTCGAGCGCTACGTGATGATCCAACAGCTGCGCTTCCAGGACCGGCTCGAGATCTCGATCGCCGTCGATCCCGCGGCCAATCGCGCGCTCGTGCCGAATCTGCTGCTGCAGCCGCTCGCCGAAAATTCCATCCGCCACGGGTTGGGCCCGCGCGCGTGCGGCGGGAGGCTCGAGATCAATGCGGAGCGCGTGGGCGACAGCGTGCGGCTCGCGGTGATCGATGACGGCGTGGGGTGCGGGCTCACGGGGCCGAACCAGCTGCCGCAGGGGATTGGGCTGAGCAACATCCGCGAGCAGCTCGAGCGACTGTACGGCGATCTGCACACGTTCGAGGTGATCACCGCACCGAACGCGGGGTTCGCGATTCGCATTTCTATTCCGTATCACACCGGAGAGGAGCTGTCGTGAGCGCGCCCACCATCGGGAAGGACCCATCGAGAATTCGCGCGCTCGTCGTCGACGACGAGCCCCTCGCGCGTGCGCGGATGCGCACGTTGATCGCCGACCATCCGGCGGTCGAGATCGTGGGCGAATGCGGCAACGGCGCCGACGCGATTCTGGCGATCGAGGAACATTCGCCGGATCTCGTCTTTCTCGACATTCAAATGCCGGAGCTGGACGGCTTCGGAGTGATAGAGGCGGTGGGTCCGGAACGCATGCCGATCGTGATCTTCGTGACGGCGTACGATGAGTACGCGGTGCAGGCCTTCGACGTGCACGCGCTGGACTATCTGCTCAAGCCGGTGGAACGCGAGCGCTTCGCTGCGGCGCTCGAGCGCGTGAAGGCGCGGCTCGCGAGTCCGGGGGGGATGCGCGGCGACACGGGCCCCGACAAGGAGCAGCTCCAGGCGCTCCTCGAGCACCTCGGCCGGCGCCAGCGGCGCGACCTGCGGCTCGCGATCAAGGTCGACGGGCGGCTCCTTCTCATTCGCACCGCGGAGATCGACTGGATCGAGGCGGTGGACAATCATGCGAAGATCCACGTCGGCGCGGACACGCACCTCGTGCGCGACACGCTCACGCGCCTCGAGTCACGACTCCCGGCTGCCCGCTTCCTGCGCATCCATCGCTCGACGATCGTCAACACCGAGCGCGTGAAGGAGCTGCAACCGTGGTTCCAGGGCGACTTCGTGGTGATCCTGCACGACGGCTCCCGCCACACGAGCGGAAGGAGCTATCGTCAGAAGCTGCAGGCGTTCATCCGGGACGCCTTGTAGCGCAACTACTGGACGAGCAGCGAGCCCGTCATCCCGGCGTGTATCGAGCAATGATACTCGTAGGTGCCCGCAACGGTGAACCCGCGCGACACTGCAACCCCCGACGAGATCGGGATGTCTGCGACGGTGGCGCCCGGCGGCTCGGAGTCCCACGTCACCGTGTGCTGTTCCGCCTCGAAGTTCCACGTCACCGTGGCCGCGGAGCCGTTGCGCGCCACCGCCCTGAGCTGGGGAGTAAATGCGGCGGACAGCGTGGCAGTCACGGATCCCGTATCGGACGGCGCGACGACTGTGATGTTCGCGTCGCCCGTCTGGGTGACGCCGTTGTATGTAACGGTGCTGCGCGCGACGGCGGTGCCGATCGCGATGCCGGCGATGGCCCCCGTCGTGATACCGATCGTTGCGACCGATTCATTGCTCGACGACCACTCGCCCGTCGTCTTGATCTCGAGCCCGGTCCGATCGCGCGACGTCTGGTGCATGTGCGGCCACAGCGTACCGACGAGGAGCACCGCATCCCGCGGCTGAAGCTGAACCGTGTCGAGCGTCTGCCTGGATGAAGTCGAGTCGCCGCCGCAGGCGACCAGAGCGACCGCCGCCGCAATCGCAACCGTGCGCGCAATTTCTTTCGCGTTCATTGAACCCTCGAGTGTAGTGCGACGATGAGCCTTCGTGCTACTGAACGATGACCGTGCCGGTCATCGACGGATGGATCTCGCAGTGATACGTGTACGTACCCGGCACCGTGAGTTGGCGAACGACGGATGTCTGCGACGTGCTCTCGATGTCATCGACCAACGCGCCGGAGGGTTTGTTGTCCCAATCGACGGTGTGGTTCACGCTCTGAAAGGTGAACGTCACCGCCGCGGTGCCACCGTTGCGCGCAAGCGTGATGGAACTCGGAGTGTAATGGAGATCGGCCGTGGCCACGACGGTGCCTGCCACCGGAGGAGCGGTGATTCCGTCGGAGCCGCAGGCGTAGAGTGCGGCGGTCATCGTCGCAGCGACGATCGTGCGTGCGAGGGCACGTAGCATTATCAAAAGCTCACGGTGTGGGGGACGTAGAGAGACGCAGAATCCCTGCGCGCGGTCACCCGCTCCCCCGCCTTGCCCCTGTTAGCCCCGTACAGCAACGGCTCCCGTCACGTTCGTAACGGGAGCCGTTCGCCTCGCGGCAAGCGTTTCTTCCTGCGCTGTCCCTACTGAACCGTGATCACACCGGTCATCGAAGGGTGAATCGAGCAGTGATAGTGGTAGGTGCCCGCAATCGTGAAGTTGCGTGCGACGTTTGCGCTTGACGTCGCGGGGATATCCGTTTCGGGTCCGGCGGTCGCATCCCAGGTGACGGTGTGCACCGTCGACTGGAAGTGCCAGGTGACAGTCGACGTTCCGCCGGATCGCGCGACGGTGACCGTCGACGGATCGAACGCCAGCCCGGTGGTCGCCGTCACACTCGCCGTCGCCGAAGGTGTCGACACGGTGATCGGCTGCGAGCCGGTGTGTGTCACGGAACCCACCGTGACCGACGCAGTGATCACCGAGCTGCCGTTGGCGACTCCGCTCACCACGCCAGTCGAGGCGTTGACGGTCGCCGCGGCGGTGTTCGACGACGTCCACGCCGCCGAGGGCGCTCCTGCGAACGTCGCGCCGGTTTGATCCTTCGCAGTCGCGCTGAGCGTCGTGGTGCTGCCGACGCTCACGGACGGCGTGGCAGGAGTGACGGCAACCGATGTGAACACCGGCGTCGGGCCCGTCGTGCCGCTGCCTCCACACGCGACGATCGCCACGACCACACTCGCGGCGGCGATGCTGCGCACAACACTTGGTAACATGGTCTGAGCTCCCAGAGAAAGGTTCTAAAGTGACATCGTCAGTTTAGATCTCCTCCCAGCTCCCGAAAACGAATCGGGGGTGAACTGCATCGCTTTCAGGGCGAGCGCTATCGACCGCGCTGTTACCGCGTTGCAGGAGTGTCGGCCCAGGGGCCGCCGAGCGCCTTGTAGAGCTGAACCCCGGACACGAGCTCCAACCGCTGCGCCTGCGTGAGCGCCAGTTCGCTCGTAAACAGATTTCTCTCGGCGTCCAGCACCTCGAGGTAGCTCGATACGCCGTTCTGATAGCGGCGATTCGCGAGATCGAAAGCGCGGCGCAAGGCGTCCACCTGCCGCTGCTGCGCTGCCGCTTGATCGCGAGAGGTGCGCACACCGACGAAGGCGTCTTCCGCTTCGCGACGGGCGACGAGCGTCGCCTGCTCGTAGCTGAAGCGCGCCTGCTCGGCGCGCGCGCGCGCCGCCGCCAGCTCGCTGCGCAACGCACCGCCATGAAAGAGAGGAATGGAGAGCCCACCGAAAATCTGGTAGATCTCCCCGTTCTGATTGAACGTGTTGTTGAGCTTCTCGCCCTGCCGCCCGTACTGACTCGACACCGACACCGTCGGGAGGAGCGCGGCCTGCGCCGCGCCGATGCGCGCATTCGCCGCGACGAACGCCTGCTCCGCCTGCCGCACATCCGGGCGCCGTGCGATGAGCGCCGCGGGGAGCTCCGTTGGCAGTACGAACGTGCCAAGCACCTCGGTGAGCGACTGCCCGCGCGCGATCGGCGCCGGCGTGTGGCCAACGAGCACGCTCAGCGCATTCTCCTGCTGCGCGATCCGACGCTGAAAGTCTGCGATGCTCACCGCCGAGTTGTCGACCTCGGACTCGAACTGCCGCACGTCGAGCTCCGAGATGAGCCCCTGCTGATAGCGGCGAAGCGCCAGACTCAGCGTCTGCTGCCTCGACGCGAGCGTCCGCTGCGAGATCTCGAGATCGAGATCGAGCTCGCGGAGCTGCAGATACGCCGTCGCCACATCGCTCACGAGCGTGAGCACCACGGATTTGCGCCCCTCCTCGCTGGCGAGATACTCCGCGCGTGCGGCCTGGCTGTTGCGCCGCAGGCGCCCCCAGAAGTCGAGCTCCCACTGGAGATTCGCCGTGACCTGGATGGCGTTGAAGGCGTTGTTCTGACCGGGCACGAGCACGATTTTCTCGCGTCCGGCATTCACGACACCGTCGATCCGGGGAAAGTACGCCCCCTTCGCCACCCCATAGAGCGCGCGAAACTCCGCGATCGATGCGATCGCGACGCGAACATCGCGATTGTTGCGCACCGCTGTATCGATGAGCGCCTGCAGCGCAGGATCCTTGATCAGCTCGGCCCAGCTCACACCCGTGGTCGCGTCGATGGGGCGAGTTTCGTAGCTGGCGCGCCAATCGGGGCGGCGCACCGTCGCCGCGCCTGACGGCGTGTCGGATGGCGCGGTGGTCGGTGGCGCGATGAGATTCTTACCATTCGAGAGCGAGTCGAAGAACGAGCGAACCGAATCCTCGGACTTCGATGGCGCGCGCCACGCCGGCGCGACATCCACCGCCGGCCGCTCGTAGTTGGGACCAACGGCGCACCCGCCGATGACGACGAGCGCGAGCAACTGCGGAGCAACCTTTCGTAATACCGGCATGCTCAGTCGTCCCCCGCCATCGAGCCCGCCGCGGCAGGTGCTGCAATGTTCTTCCGCTTGAACAATCCACGCTCACTCAACATGCGAATCTCGGCAAAGAACGAAGGGACGAAGAAGATTCCGACGGTCGTCGCCGCGAGCATGCCGAAGAACACACCCGTTCCGATCGAATGTCGACTTTGGGCACCGGCGCCGTTCGCGACGAGCAGCGGCACGACGCCGAGGATGAAGGCGAACGACGTCATGAGAATCGGGCGGAGACGCTCGCGGGCCGCTTCGGTGGCCGCCTCGCGAATCGACAGCCCCTGCGCACGCAGCTCGTTTGCGAACTCGACGATCAGAATCGCGTTCTTCGCCGCCAACCCGACGACGACGATGAGTCCGACCTGGAAATAGACATCGTTCGGCATGCGACGAATCCACACGCCGAGGAGCGCGCCGAGCAGACCGAACGGAACGCCGAAGAGTACGGCGAACGGAATCGACCACGACTCGTAGAGCGCTGCGAGTACGAGGAAGACCATGATGATGCCCATGGTAAACACGAGCGTCGCGGTGCCACCCTGCACTTCCTCATACGACTGTCCGCTGAACGCGTAGCCCATGCCGAGCGGCGCGTACTTTTCGTCGGCGAGCTTGCGCACAGCCGTGAGCAGCTGTCCGGAGCTCTTCCCCGGCGCCGGCGTTCCGTTGACGACGGCGGCCGTGAAACCGTTGAAGCGCGTCACGATGTTCGGTGCGGCCTTGAACTCGGTGGTCACCAGCGACGACACCGGAATCATCTGCGCACTCGGCCCGCGCACATACAGGCGCCCGATATCCTCCGGACGCTCGCGGAATTGCGGCTGCGCTTCCAGCTGCACGCGAAACGTCTTGCCGTAGATGTTGAAATCGTTGACGTACAACGTCGACAACATCGCCTGCTGCGTCTGGAACAGATCGGTGAGCGAAACGCCGAGCGACTTCACCTTCTCGCGATCGACGTGTACGAAGAGCTGTGGGAAGTTGACGTTGATGTTCGTCGATAGCCCCTGTGCTTCGGGAAGCTTGTTCGCCTCGCCCACGAACTGCTGCGCGAGCGCCGCGAACTTCGTGACGTCGTTCACGCTGCGATCCTGCAGATCCATTTCGAGGCCCGCGGTGACACCGAGCCCCGGAATCTCCGGAAAATTGAAGCCGAAGATGATCGCGTCCTTGATCTGCGAGAACGCGCCGTTTGCTCTGCCGAGAATCGCGTCCAGCTGCGTGTCGTCAGACTTGCGCTTATCCCATGGAGCAAGGCCGGCAAACACCGTCGCGGAGCTGGTCTGCGCCGCTCCCCCCTGCAGCAAGCTCAGCCCCGTGAGCGCGACCGTGCGCTCGACACCCTTCTGCGCGAGCAGATAGCTCTGCACCTGCGCGACGACCGCGTCTGTACGCTGGCGCGACGCGCCGGACGGGAGCTCGATCCCTATTGCGAAGAAACCCTTGTCCTCGGTGGGCAAAAAGCCGCCGGGAACGGCGCGCACGAGCACGATCACGAGCGCGACGACGACCGCGAACGCCGCAAACACGGCGCGCGGACTGCCGAGCATCCGGCCGAGGGTGCCCAGATAGCCTTGGCGCGAGCGCTCGAAGTTGCGATTGAACCAGGCGAAGGGCCCCCTCTGCGGCGGATGCGCGCCCGGCTTGAGCAACACGGAGCAGAGCGCTGGTGTCAACGTCAGCGCGACGATGCCGGAGAGCACCACCGAGATCACGATCGTCACGGCAAACTGCTTGTACATCTCGCCCGTGATGCCACCCACCAACGCGACCGGGATGAAGACGGCGCAGAGCACAGCGACGATCGCGACCAGCGCTCCCGTCACCTGCTTCATCGCCTTGTCCGCCGCCACGCGTGGAGAAACCTTCTCCTGATCCATGATGCGCTCGACGTTCTCGATCACCACGATGGCGTCGTCGACGACGATTCCGATTGCGAGCGTGAGGCCGAAGAGCGTGAGCAGGTTGATCGTGAAGCCGAGCAGCCAGAGTCCGAAGAAGGTGCCGATGATCGAGACCGGCACGGCGAGCAGCGGAATCAGTGTCGAGCGCCAATTCTGAAGAAAGATGAAGACGACCAGCGTCACGAGCGCCATCGCGATGAGCAGCGTATTCACGACCTCGTGAATCGACGTCGTGACGAACGGCGTCGTGTCGAAGCCGATCTCCTGGTGCACACCCGCCGGAAAGGTCTTCTCCAGCTCCGCCATGCGCTTGATGTACGCGTTGCGAACCGCGATCGCGTTGGCGCCGGGGCGGAGATAGAGGATGATCAGCGCTATCTGCTTCCCATTGTACATGCCAACGAGGCCGTAATCGCGACCGCCAAGCTTCACGCTACCGACGTCGGAGACCCGCAGCACCGATCCATCGGGGCGCGCGCGGATGATGATGTTCGCGAATTCCTCTGGTGTGGTGAGTCGGCCAACCGTCGTCACGGGGAGCGTGAGCTGCGTGCCCGACGGAGCGGGCTCACGTCCGATGGAGCCGGCCGGGTTTGTGTTATTCTGCTCGGTCACTGCGGCATTGACATCGGAGACTGTCACCCCGAGTTGCGCCATCTTGTCGGGGTCGAGCTCGATGTTCATCGCGAAATTCAGATTGCCGAACGTCGTCGCGTTGCCGACGCCGGGGATCCGCTTGATTTCGTCCTCGAGATAGATCTTCGAGTAGTTGCTCAGGAACTCCCCGTTGTAGCGCGGGTCGCTCGATGTGAGAACGCCGACGAGCAGAATGTCCGGCTGCGCCTTCTGCACGATCACTCCGTTTCTGCGCACCTGTTCAGGCAGCTGCGGCGTCGCGAGCGCAATCTGATTTTGCACGTCGACGGCCGCGAGATCCTGATCGCGCGTGATGTCGAACGAGATCTGCAGATTCATGGAGCCGTCGCCCGAGCTCGTGGACTTGTAATAGAGAAGCCCCTGAATGCCTGCGAGCTGCTGCTCGATCGGCGCTGCGACCGTGGTGGCGACGTCGAGCGCCGTCGCGCCAGGATAGCTCGCCGACACGGAGACGACGGGCGGCGTCACGTTCGGATAGCGCGCGATCGGCAGCTTGTTCAGCGCGAAGAGGCCGAGCAATATGATGACGATCGAGATGACTGCGGCCAGGATCGGGCGGCGGATGAAGAGATTGCCGATCTGCTCGGCGTCTTCGTCCACCTCCTGCTTTGGGCGCGGTTCATCCAGCGAATCGGAGCCCGCCGCACTCATCGCGTCACCTGCATCTTGGCCGCGGTGTCGCTCGGCGTCTTCAGCGACGTGTCCTTCGCGGCATCGTACGGCGAGGGATGCACCGGAGCGCCCGGGCCCACCTTCAACGTTCCGTCGACGAGCACCTGGTCGCCCGGCTTGAGCCCATCCTGAATCAGCCACCGGCCGCCATCCCACGACGTGGCGGAGACGTCACGCGGGATGACCTTGTTGTCGGGGCCGAGGAGATAGACGAAGGTGCCGGCGAGCCCCTGCTGCACGGAGCGCTGCGGAACCAGCATCGCGCTGTCGTTGACGATTCCCATCGGCTTCACGCGCACGAATTGGCCCGGAAGCAGGATGTGCTCGGGGTTCGGAATAGTGGCCCGCAGCAGCAGCGTTCCCGTGTTCGACTGGAGCGACTGCGCGACGAACGTCACGACTCCCTGGTGGGGGAACTTGCTCTTGTCCGATAGCGTGACGTCCACCTTGAGCTTCCCCGCCGCAATCATCTTGCGCGTCGCCTCGTTGTGGCGCCACGACAGAATGTCCTTGTCAGACGGATTGAAGCTCACATAGATCGGATCGACCTGCTCTACAGTAGTAAGCAGATCGTTCGGACCGGTGACACGCGCACCGAGCACGAGCAGTGCGCGCCCGGCGCGTCCGCTGATCTGCGCACGGACGAACGTGTCGTCGAAGTTCTTCCTGGCCTCGTCCACCGCGCCGCGCGCCTGATCGACGCTTGCCCTGGCCTGCTGCAGCTCGGTCTCCGCGTTGTCCACGTCGACCTGCGCCACCGCATGCTCATCAAGCAACGGCTTGACTCGATTGTAGCTCCGCTGTGCGTTCGCAAGTCGCGCCTGTGCATTCGCGAGCGTGCCCTGCGCGCTCCGCAGCGCCGCCTCATAGGTAGTCGGATCGATGCGATAGAGCACCGTGCCGGCGGCGACGTCGGTACCTTCAGTGTAAGGTCGCGCGACGATCACGCCCGTGATCTGCGAACGCACCTCGACGGCCTTCGACGCCTCGGCCTGTCCGACATAGTCCAGCTTGGCCTCGACTGTCTCGGGCTTCACCGTGAGCACGGTGACATCCGGCGGCGGATAGGATGGTGGCGCGGCCTTCTTGCAGGCGGCGAGGGCGACGCAGGTGACGATCGCGGCGCGGGTAAGATAGAGGGACACGGAATTCATGTGTGACGAGCGGGATACTTGTGATGAACGAGGGCGATCGGCGACGAGGCAAGGGAGCTCATACGGGAACGAGCGCACGCCGAATGCAATTAGTTCCTTGGAGCGACACTCGAGCGGGGAGCGTTGAAACGTGGAGACACGACGGATTGGAAAGCTGGAAGTCTCGGTAATCGGTCTCGGCTGCAACAACTTCGGATGGCGGATAGACGAAGAGGCCACTCGTGCGGTCGTCGATGCGTCCATCGATGCGGGTATCAACTTCTTCGACACTGCGGACATCTACGGCAAGACGAAGAGCGAGTCGTTTCTCGGAAAGGCGATCGTGGGGCGCAGGAAGGATGTGATCGTCGCGACGAAATTCGGAAAGAAGGTGGACGATCGGCGCACGGGTGCGCGCCCGGAATACGTAGTCTCCGCCGGCAAAGA
>JBBSEY010000007.1:0-40385 GCA_038239265.1 Gemmatimonadales bacterium
CCCCTTCGCATCGCCGATCAGTGCATCGAGCGCGGCGTCAGCGACTGCACGCTCCGCACTCCCAGTCCCATTGCGTGTCTTGGCCATGACTCCCTCCGTGAGAGAAGATATGGCTTCACACACAAACTTCTAAACAGGTCCGCCGAGCCCGGCATTGCCTGACGGCGCACGCCTTGCTTTACTCGCTCTCCAGAGCGCGCACCGCGCTCCGTTACCGCTATGCGAGGAGATCGAAATGCCCACAGTCAAGCCCAAGAGCAAGACAGCGAGCAAGACAGCCAACAAGACATCCAGCAAGTCCGCCGAGAGCAAGAATGGCGGGCAGGCGTCCGACAACATGCGCAACGACAACGTGTCGCCCGCGAAGAAGATGGAAGAGCTTTATGCCCTCGTCGAGGGAATAGACATCGCGATGATGACGAGCCGCAACTTCGATGGCACGCTCGTCTCGCGGCCGATGTCCACGCAGGAGAAGCGCCCGCACGTCGACTTCTGGTTCGTGACCAGCACCGAGACTCACAAGGTCGACGAGATCCGGGCGCAACCGGAGGTGAATCTCGCCTACTACAACAACAAGTCGCGCGAGTGGGTGTCCGTCAGCGGCACGGCTCGCGTCGTGAGCGACCGCGATCTGATTCGGACGCTCTACAAGGCTGACTGGAAAGCGTGGTTCGGCGACGAAGGCGGCGAGCGCAACGGCGGGCCGAACGATCCCCGCCTCGTGCTCATCGAGGTCGAGGCACACGAGGTCATCTACCTCAAGTCGAATCAGCCTCGCGCCGTACAACTGTTCAAGGTCGCCAAGGCGCTCATCACCGGTGAGCCGCCGAAGATCGGCGAGATGCGTCACGTGGGGAAGAAAGAGCTGGAAGCGCGACGGTAATTCGCGCCACTCGTGTCAGCGGCTCGTCTTCCCGAGCCGCTGCGCGAACAGCCACTTCCACAGCTCGGGGTTCGCGTACGCCGGCTCCCACGCCCCATGGCCAACGTCCGGATACTCCGTGTACTTCACGTCCGTCCCGGCATGGCGCATCGCCTTGACGAGCCTCTGCGCCTGAATCGTAGGCACGACGTCGTCCTTCGCGCCGTGGAAAATCCAGATCGGCAGCCCCTTCGTCCGCTCCGCGACGTACGCGAACGGATCGTCCCCCTGCACGCTGACGAACAGATTGTCCATGTCCGCCGACGGCGTGAGCCCGCCCGACACCGCCACCGCCGCCGCGAACACTCCGGGATGATCCACGATCTCCTGCCACGTGCCGTAGCCACCCATCGATAGACCCGTCACGTAGATCCGCTCGCGATCACCGTGGAATTCCTTCACGCTCTTCTCGAGCGCCGCATACGTCGCATCCGCGACCACGCCGCGAAAGACGCTGTCGTCCGGACATTGCGGCATCACCACGATCGCGTTGAACCAGTCGCGATGCCAGCGAATCTGCGACGGCATTCCAACCTGCGTCTGCTTGAGCCCATCGCTCCCGCGCTCACCGGAGCCGTGCATGAACAGGATCACCGGCAGCGACGTGTGGCCGTCGAACGCCTGCGGCACGTACACCTGATACCTGAGCGCGAGCGCCCCCGACTTCACCGTGCGATCGAGGAAGCCGGTTCCCTTCTGCGCCGGCAGCGTCACCGCGAGCGCGCACACGAACGCCAACGCGGGGATCGTTGCGACGAGCACTATCGAGACTCGCCCTGCTCGAGCTTTGCGCTCAGCACCGGATACGCGATCAGCAGCTGCGCAAGCCCGAGCGCGTTACTGTGACGCTGCGTTCCGTTGTTCATGAACTGCCCCGTTCGACGCTCGAGGATGTACTCGAGCTCCGGACGCTGTCGTATGAGCGCCGCCTCCGCCTGCGCCGTCTCCTCCTCCGAGATCCGTCCATCGATCTCGAGCACCGCGCCCGCGCCCTGCTTTCTCAGCTGGAGTCTCGCTGCCGCCAATGGCGAACGTTCGAGCACCTCCTTGAGTGCCGGATGCCGCACCTGATCGCGCATTGCGACCGTCGCATGCAACTTCGTATCGTCGATCGCCTTCGGCCCCGGACGGAAGCGCACCACCATATCCGCATGCTCGCGCTGCGGGCGCACGAACGCGGCGGACACTCCCTCGCGCCGCTCGAGCAGCTCCGACACCTGACTCTCGGAGTACCCTCGCTTCGCGGTATCGCGGGACATCTTCCACCGGTGTCTGAGTGGCTCCGGCGTGTCGAGATACACACTGACGTCGTAGTGCTCGCGGAGTGCAGGCGAGTACAAGCCGAGCAGCCCCTCCACGATCAGAAACTCCGACGGCACTATCTCCCTCGGCGCGTCGAAGTCGCCGGTGGAGTGATTGTACGGCGCCTTGCGCACCGAGTTGCCGCTCGCGAGCTGTACGAGATGTTCGTCGAGCAAATCGAGATCGTTGCAGTCAGGATGGAGCGCGCTGAGGCGGAGCTCGCGTCGCCGCGTTCGATTGTGCTTGTGATAGTCATCCGTCGTGACGACGGTGACGTGCTCGTCGCCGAGGAGGGCGCTGATGCCATCGCCGAGTGTCGATTTGCCTGCGGCACTGTCGCCGACGATGGCGAGCAAGATCGGACGGAGCGACATCGGGAAACTTTGTACGCAACGGCCTCGGCGAGCAAGGCCAGGGGAGCGCCCTGCCGCCGCAGGGTGATCGAAGATGTCGTCGACGAAGAGCCGAGCCGGGTTACAGCTTGAGAAGGTCGCCCCGAAGCTCGCGCGCGCGCTGCCGGCTCACCGCAAGCTGCTGTCGGTTCGTGAGCGTGACGAGATACGTGCCACCCGGCATCGCGCTCACTTTCGAGAGCATGTCGAGATTCACGAGCGCGCTTCGCGAGATGCGAACGAATGCCTCGGGGTCGAGGCGAGCGGCGAGATCCTTGAGGCGGTAGTTGATCGTATAGTGCTTTCCGTCCACCGTCGCGAGATGCAGCAGCTCGCCATCGGCGACGACGGACGCGAGCCGGGACGCGGGGACGAGGACGATGTCGTCCTTGAGGCGCACGGGAATGCGGCGCAGATATGCTCCGTCCGTTCCGATTGCCTGCGACGCGGCCGCACGCACCCGCGCCGCGGCGACGCCGGGATCCGCGCCATGCGCCAATCGCGCGTGCACGCGAGCGAGTGTCCGGCGCAGTCGCGTGGGCTCGACGGGCTTGAGGAGGAAATCGATGGCATTCGCCTCGAACGCACGCACGGCGTACGCATCGTGCGCCGTCACGAACGCGAACAGCGGGAGCAGCTTCTTCTTCACCAGGCGCACCACCGCGAGCCCGTCTACTTCCGGCATCTGTAGATCGAGCAGCGCGAGATCGGGGCTCTCGCGCTCGATGAGCGCGATTGCGTCTGCGCCCCCGCTCGCCTCGCCGACGAGCTCCACATCGCCGCATTCATTCAGCAGCCGCGCCAGAAAGGCGCGCGCGGGACGCTCATCGTCCGCGATCACGATCCGCAGCCTGTCGCTCACGCCAGCTGCTCCTGCGGCGCCGCGAGCGATCCGGCCACTCCTCCCATAGCCCTCAGCGCAATACGCACCACCACCTCCGTCCCGCCTTCGATCGCGCTGTGCAGTGTCAGCGATGCCGCGTCACCGTAGTAGCGTTCGAGCCGTTTCTCGAGATTCGAGATCCCGATTCCCGAGCCGCGCCGGCGATCGAGCTCCGCCGCCGCGACCACCGTGCCACTGTCGGCCACGCGCAGCACCAGCGTCTCGCCGTCGATCGCCGCGCTCACGGTCACGCGCCCACCCGCGCGGATTGGCGCGATCCCGTGCTTCACCGCATTCTCCGCCAGCGGCTGGAGCACCAACGGCGGAACGGGCAATTTGAGCAGCACTTCGGGCGCCTCGATGCTCACCGTCAATCGCTCCTCGAAGCGTGCGCCCTCGATCGCGAGATAGGCGCGCACGATCTCGAGCTCCTCGCCGAGCGTGACGAATCCACCATCGGATCGCTTGAGCACGGCGCGCAGAAGACCGGTGAGCTTGTACAGCGTGTCGAGCGCGCGCGGCGGCGCCTCCTGAATCAGCTGCCCGATCGTCGTCAGCGTGTTGAAGAGAAAGTGCGGGTTGAGCTGCGCGCGCAACGCCGAGAGCTCTGCCTCGGCGGCAAGCTGCACGATCTCGCGCTCGCGAAGATCGCGGCGATTGCGCTCGTCGCTCGCCCGCACCGCGTCGATGCGGCGCGCGGCGAGGAGCCCGAGCGTTTCGAGGAGTGCGAGATCGCCCGACAGCAACCGACGCCCGCCGGTGAGGTCGCTCACCCGAAGCTCGTAGCACGGCGTATCCGCCGTGGGCACGAGCACACTCGCCAGCCCTGCGCGCGTCGTCGTCGCCAGGCTCGCGGCGTGCACGCCGGCGCTCGGTGGCGCCTCGACCGGCGTCCAGGCGACGGCGCGCGCGGACATCGCGGGTGAAATCCGCTCGCACACCGCATCCAGAATCGCGGACGCGCTCGTCAGCTCGGCGATCGCCATGGCGACGTCCGCGCGTACCTTTTCGTAATCGGCGCGGCGCAGAACCGTGCGATCGACGAACCGGCCGAGCGCGCGCTCGAGCGGCGGATATGCAAGGGCCGTGATTACCCAGAGAGCAACGAGTCCGCTCACGGACCACGACGCGCCACTCTCCGCGGCGAGGTGCGGGAGGAGGAACGGCACCGCGACGAACGCGTAGAGCACCCCCGCAAGCAACACGATCGCGAGTAGCGTGAGCACCCGCTTGAGAAAAATGTCCACGAGCGCGAAGCGGTAGTCCTGATACAGGATGATGAGCGCGAGCGGAAGCGACGCGTGATGGCCAATGAGCTCGATCGGAACGCTCTCGCTTCCCGTGGTGTGGCGCTGCAGGTGGAGCGCCATCACGGCGAACGCGGCCAGCGCAACCGCCGAGAGCGTCCACCCCGCGCGCGGGCCGCTCGGCGCGAGCATCGCGAGCAGCGCGATCACGGCGACGTAGCCGGCGGTGAGCATCGTGAGCGCGAGCGGCGATGGAATTTCCTGGTGCGCGAACGCCGCGCGGAGCTGGAGCAGCGCACCCGCGGCGCTCAGCGCGTACGCCGCGATGATGAGCATCCGTGCGCCCCTTCGATCCTCGGCCTGCAGCGAGGAATGCACCACGACCGCCGGCAGAAAACCGAGCGCCGCGAACGCCGCGCCCTCGAACCAGGCGTTCGGCGCGCCGCCAAGGTCACGCGTACCATAGATGACGAGCGCACCCGCATTCCAGAGGAGGCCGAGCAACGATGTCGCGAGGGGAATGCGGTCACCCGCGCGACTCGTCGGCGCGCCTGCCGCTCGCCCCGAGCGCAGCGTCATTGCGCCGAGCATTGCATAGAGAACGATCCCCGCGGAAAAGCCGAGGAGGTGAACGAGCGCTGCGGAGGAGTTCATCAGCCTGCGAGCGTCCCGGAGCGAGTCATGCGCGGGATATCTGCTCGTTCACGGAAACAACGCCGCGATGCGATCGGCGATGTCCCACGGTTGTCCACCCGTGCGATTCGTGAGCACGATGATCGTCAGCGCTCGCGCGGGATATTTGAGGATCGCGTTCGTGAACCCCGTGCTCTCCCCGTGATGGCGCAGCTGCTTCTCGCCATTCACTGTGGCCACGAACCAGCCGTAGCCGTAGCCGCTTTCCTTTCCGGTGGTGAGCATGGTCGACGACCACGCACTCGCCATCGTCGCCGCGTCCACCAGAGTGGAGTGATCGAGCGCGTCGCTCCACTTCTCCATGTCCACGACCGACGTGTAGATGCCGCCGTCGCCGAGGGTCGCGCTCGTGGAGCTCTGATCGGTGCGAACGAAATGGCCGGAGGAATGGCCGGTGTACCCGTAGGCGCGCTGGGGAACTCTCGATGTCCCTTCCACGTGCGCGACGGTCGAGTCCATGTGGAGCGGCGCGAAAATCCGGTCGTGCAAAAAGTTCGGGAACGACATTCCGGATCGATGTTGCACGATGAGGCCGAGCAGCACGTACGCGCTGTTGCTGTAGTGATAGGCGGAGCCCGGCGCGAAGTTCAGCGTATCCGTTCGATGAATGAGGCGGAGGACGTCGTCGTCGTCGAGCTGCGTCGTCTGCGAATCGGGGACGAAGTCCTCGTAGTCGACGATTCCCGAGGTGTGCGTCAGAAGGTGGCGGACGCGGATCTCGCGCGCATACACCGGAAAGCCGGGGAGTACATCGACGACCCGATCGTCGTAGTTCAGCTTTCCCTCCTTCACGAGCAGCATGATCGACATCGCGGTGAACGCCTTCGTGAGCGAGGCGAGCCGATAGTCGGTGTGGATGGTCGCTCGCGTGTGCGACTCGAGATCGGCGCTGCCGAATGCCCGCTCGTACGCGACCTTCCCGTGGGAAAGCACGATCACGCTCGCGCCCGGGACGTCTGGCCGGTTGTATGGGGCCAGAAGCGCGTCGATGGCGCTGTCAGGCATTGCTCTCGAAGGTTGGGTTGAAGACGCGGTGGCGGCGCGCTCGTGCTGCGGGGGTACGCCTCCGCAGGCGCCAACCGCGAGAACGATGAATCCGGCCAGTCGGCTGGAGCGTATCAATCGAGGGTACACGAGGCGGCGGCTGGGGTGCGGAACGGAGTGCCCTGGTGCATAGTATGGTACGGGGACGCCGCATTGGGTACGCTGTCCTGGCCCGGAACCCCGTATGCCAGGGCATCGTTAGTATGGTAAAGGCCTCTCTCGAAGGACACTGACATGAATGCATTGGGAATTGCGGTCGGGATCGCCGCAGCAGGACTCACGGCACTGACCCTGAGCAACCGCTCCTCCACGCGCGCTTCGAACGATACGGATCGCCAGCCGGTGCTACTCACGGCCGAACAGCTGGACACCACATTGACTCAAGCCACACAAGTGAAAAAGATGGACTACAAGAAGCCAAGCGACGAAGAGCTGAAGAAGAAGCTGAGCGCCGAGCAGTACTACGTGACGCAGAAGGCGGGTACGGAGTCGCCGTTCCACAACGAGTATTGGGACAACCACGCTGACGGCATCTACGTCGACATCGTCTCCGGAGAGCCGCTGTTCAGCTCCACCGACAAATTCGAATCCGGCACCGGTTGGCCGAGCTTCACCAAGCCGCTGGAGCCGTCGAACATCAAGAAGCAGTCCGACCGCACCCTTGGCATGGAGCGCGACGAGGTTCGGTCCGCGCACGCCAATTCGCACCTCGGCCACGTGTTCGATGATGGGCCGGCGCCGACGGGGCTGCGCTACTGCATGAACTCCGCGTCGCTCAAGTTCATTCCGGCGAGCCAGCTCGATAAGGCGGGTTACGGCCAGTACGACTCGCTGTTCAAGAAGTCCGACTCGAAGACGACGGCGCACAAGCCGTGACGGGGCGCCACCACTGGGTCGTCCGCGTGACGCATTGGATCAATGCGATCGCGCTGACGCTCATGGTAGGAAGCGGCCTCCGCATCTTCAACGCCTACCCCGCATTCGCCCGGCGAGGGGAGGCGTTCTGCTGCTATCCGTTCGAGCACAAGGCGATCCCCGACTACCTGACGTTCGGGGGCTGGCTCGGTGGTGCGCGCCACTGGCACTTCGCGCTCATGTGGATACTCGTGGTGAACGGGCTCGTCTACCTCACGTTCATCTATCTGCACGGGGAGTGGCGCGACCTGGTGCCGCGCCGCGGCGACGTGCGCGACGCGATCGCGATGGTCAAGTTCTATCTCTTCGTATCGAAGACGCATCCGCATCAGGGGAAGCACAACGCGATGCAGAAGGCGACGTACTTCGCGCTGCCGATTCTCGCGATCGCGCAGGTGCTCACCGGGCTCGCGATCTGGAAGCCCGTCCAGCTCGGATGGATCACCGCGATCTTCGGCGGCTACGTGTGGGCGCGCTACTGGCACTTCATGACGATGGTGCTTCTGATCGTGCTGTCGTTCGTGCACATCTTCATGGTGTTCGCCGTCGACCCATACTCGATTCAATCGATTGTTACCGGCGGATATCGCGAGGATCTCTCGCCCGAGGCGCGAAATGCGCGCCCCTTTTATCATCTGCTCCCGCGCTCGCCCCATCGCGCGACCGAGGAGAAGTAGCGTGGACCGCAGACGCTTTCTGAGCGCGGGCGGATTCTCGCTCACGGCCGCCTTTCTCGCGGCATGCAGCATCGACCGCTCCCCCCGCGCGCAGCGGCTCCTCGATCTCGCCGAGCAGAAGAACGAAGGGGTCGAGCGTTCGCTCTTCCATCATTCGGCAATGAACAGCGCGTCGAACGGTGCGACGATCGCCGGCTCGGCGTTTCCCTCGTACTTCATCTCCAACACGGTGCCCGTATGGGACGAGAAGGTGCGCGGCCCGTGGGCGCTGGAGGTGAGCGGCGCCGTGAGCAATCCGGTGAAGCTCACGATCGATGACCTGCGGAAGCTTCCGTTCCGCAGCCAGCGAGTCGATCATTTTTGCGTGGAGGGTTGGAACGCCGTCGCTGTGTGGCAGGGCGTACGGCTCAGCGACATCGCACGCCTCGTCGGAGTGAAGCCCGACGCGGGGTACGTCGACTTCCAGTCGTTCGACGACGGCTACCATGAGAGCTGGGATATCGACAGCGCGATGCACCCCCAGACGCTGATCGCCCTGGCGATGGACGGACATCTGCTCGGCATGGCCCACGGCGCTCCCGCGCGCGTGCACTCGCCAGTGAAGCTCGGCTACAAGAACACGAAATATCTGACGAAGGTCGTGTTCCTTCCGAAGCGGAACGGCGGCTATTGGAGCGACCAGGGCTACGAGTGGTACGGCGGGACGTGATCCTAATCGCTGGCCGGCAGTCTCGGGTACCTCGTTGCCACAGACGCGAGATATTTGTCGATTGTCGCGCTGTGGCCCATTACGTACTTCGAGACGAAGCGGAAGACCGGGTTGTACACCTCGCCGTCCTCGGTAATGCGAAGCGTCGTGAGATCATGCGCGGCTCCCGGGATGAGCTCGTACGTCCAGCTCCCGCCGAACGGCAGCTTCGAATCCACGATGATGCTCATCATTCGTCGATTCGGCACGATGTCGCTGAGCGCGTAGGTGATCGCCTGTCCGCTGTTCGTCTCCCGAAAGCGCGGCTTCCCATCGACGTCCGGGAGCACCTCGACCCTGGATGACGACTTCTGCCACGATGGGTAGTCGCTCACGTTGCGAATGAGCGTGAAGAGCTGTTCGGGCGTCGCGCGGTACGTCGCCTCCCGCGTCACCGTATGCTTCTCCGGCAGCGCCGAGCCGACGATGAGAACCAGCGCGACGACGGCTACCATCAACCCGACGATGATCACGATGTAGCGGAGCACGAGCCCCTCCGTTCAGGAAGTAGAAGGAGTCGCCGCACGCGTTGCGCGAGCGGCGAGAAAGAGCGCCACGAGCATCACGAGCGACGCGAAGGCGAATGGCGCGCCTGCGTACGCTCGCCCGCCGCGTCCGATCGCACTCGCGAAGATCTGGGACAGGACCAGCGGCGCGGTCATCATCGCGATTCCCTGCAGACTGCCGAGGGCTCCCTGCAGCCTTCCCTGCTCCGAATCGCTCGCCTTTCGCGACGCGATCGCCATGAACGATGGAGTCGTGAGCCCTGCGAGCGATGCGATCGGGATGCTGAGCAGAAAGATCGTGCCCGTATACGCGAGACTGACGATCAACCCGCTCACGGCACCGAGCGAGAGCCCGAGCAGGAGCGCGCGCCGCTCGCCGATGCGTCTCACGATCGGACCGATCAACAGGGCGGAGGCGATGGTCGATCCCACCCCGTACAGTGCGAGCGTCAATCCGAGCTGCCGCGCGGACCATGAATACCGGTAGTCGCCGTAGAGCACGAAAAGCGTCGGATAGACCTCGTGCGCGATGATGTACAGGAAGTACGTCGCCGCCATCGCGAGCAGCTCCGGGTGCGCGCGGAGGAAGGTGAGCGAGCCGAGGGGATTGGCCATGTGCCACGGCACCCGCTCGCGCTTCTCCGGCGGCAGCGATTCCGGGAGCACGAAGAATCCGTACGCGGCATTCACGAGACTCAACGCCCCCGCGACGTGGAATGGGAGACGCAGATTGATGTCCCCGAGAATTCCGCCGACGGCAGGGCCGATGATGAAGCCGAGTCCGAAGGCGGCGCCGAGCATGCCGAATTTCGCGGCGCGCTCGTCGACGGGGGTGACGTCGGCGATGTACGCGCTGGCCGTCGAATAGCTGGACGACGTGATCCCCGAAACGATGCGTCCGACGAACAGCCACGCCACGCTCGGCGCCAGGGCCATCACGAGATAGTCGAGCCCGAGCCCGAAGTTCGAGAGGAGCACGACGGGGCGCCGTCCGTATCGATCGGAGAGCGCGCCGACGATCGGCGATGCGAGGAATTGCATCGCGGCCCATACGAATCCGAAGAGGCCGACGACGCGCGCGGCGTGCGAAACATCGCCACCCTCGAACGCGACGACGAGCTTCGGCAGCACGGGCGCCATGATGCCGAGGGCCAGCATGTCGAGCGTAGCGGTCACGAAGATGAACGCGAAGGCCGCACGCGACGGGCGAATCAGCAGGGGACGTAGCGGGCGACGCCCATGCACGCGACGGCGAGGAGAACGAGAACCGTGGCGATCTCCCCCGCGATGAAGAGCCGATTCTGCAGCCGCCCCATCTCCGCAGCCTGCGCAGCCGACGGCGGCCCGCCGCCCGTCTGGACCGTTGCATTGATCGCGCTCAGCCTCCTCGCCGCCGGAGCGTTGACCGACATCCCCACGATCATGACGAGGATCGCGAACGCGGCGCCGGCCGAGCCGGCGGGACCCGCTCCGCGAATGGCCGGAAGCAGCATCCAGCTAATGAAGACAAGGACACCGCCCAGACGACTCCGGCGACGACGTGGATGAGGCGCGCGAGAAGAAAAATGACCGTGCCGTGCACAGGAAGCAGTCGGGTGCGGGGGGGAAGGTGCGGAGAACGACGCCCGCTACTCTATGTCCGCATCGCTTCACGCGCCAGCCATGGCCGAGACCGTTACGCTGCCGATCGGCGTGTCCGCTTTGCGAAGTGACGCACGCCTTCATGGTATGGGTCTTACCAGGAACGGTGCACGGGCCTCCCGGCACCCTTGCCCTCCACTGCATGATCGCTCTCGTCGTGCCGCTCGCACTGCTGCTGGTCGCCATTCGTCGCAACAGTGGCGTCTTTGCCGCGTTTCTCCTGCTGTTGCTGTTCGCCGCGAGGATGTGACTTGTACTTCTGGCGCGACGAAGCCGAGGCGCTAGCGGGGTGGGCGGGGTGTAACGGCTGCAGGAGCGCCGCGCACGAATGCGATATAGTCGGTGGGCGAAGGCTCGGCGCCGGCGCCCCGAACGATCAGCGCGATCTGCCCGCGATGGTAGCAGCCATGAAGCGCTACCTGCAGGAGCATGTCTTCAATCGTCGACTCGAAGGCGTGGCCGGCGCTGTTGCTGTAAGGGATCTTCCGCTGCAGCTCATCGCCCGGGTGCGACGCGAGGATCGCGCGGAGCTCCGCGGCATTCTCGGCCGCGAGCGTCGCGGCGGCCGCGAGCTCCAGCTGCGGCCACACCTTCTCGCGCGGCGCGCGCTCGCGGATGCGCGAGAGCCAGGTGTGCTCGGTGCCGAGCACGTGTGCGTAGAGATCGAGCGCACGTGCATCCGGATGCGACATCGCGCGCAGGGAGTCGAGCACGCGCCTATCCGCCCAATCGAGATGGTCGAGCAGCCTGCTCAGCTGCCGATGGCTGGCGGATGAAGCGTCAGTCGGCATACGGATAATCGGGATCCGCGAGGCGCGAGGCGCGCGCGGACGCTTCAGGCCCGGCGATTTCTCGCGCGAGCTGCAGCAGCATCGGGCTCAGATGCTCTCCGTAGCGTAGCAGGCTAGCGGCGCGCGCCCGGCGCGCCAGCAGGAAGGCGAGAAAGGGCTGGTCGGCCTTCTGCGCATTGCACGCGGGGCAGCACAACACGAGGTTGTCGCGACGGTCGTACGCGGTCTGCCCGCGGCGAGGCGTCACGTGGTCGAGCGTCATCAGCTCGGCATCGAACCGGCGCTCGCAGTACGCGCATACCGAGCCATGGCGCGAGAGAAGCCATTCGCGCGTGGCCTGATAGGCGTTTCGGCTGGTTGGAACCGACGTCAGGCGCGGGGTGGCGCTCGTGCGGCGGCGCGGTCGTCGAGGGCGGCGGGGTGTGGTCACCGGTTGTAGCGTGTGGTCATGAGTCAGTTGAAAGATAGCCTTCTCCGGTACGCTTGGCACCGGGCGTTCAGGCAGGCCCCGCGATTATCGGATACTCCCGGACACAAACGGGCGTGGGCTAGGTGCCGGGGACGAGCGAATGCGTCGCGATGGGGCCATCCACGGAGTCCCCGTCGATCGTGAAGTAGAGGTGCCCTTCCATCACCGAGAGCTGAATGGACATGCGGCGGTCGAGCCGTGCGACGAGTGCGCCGAGCAGGTCGCGATCCACGGCGTAGAGTGCGATGTGCTCCGCGCGATGAATGCGCTCGCCGGCAAACTGGCGGAGCTGCTGCTGCGGATCCTTGTGCGTGTAGATCGCCACGCGCGGCGATGCCTTGCTCGCCTTGTGCATGCGTGCGGCATCCGGAGCTCCGAACTCGACCCAGAGCTCGAGCGCGCCCGTGAGATCGCGAATCGCGAGCGGCGGCTCGTCGGGCTCCGCGATCCCTCGCGAGAACGCGATCCCCTCCGCGTACTCGAGGCAGTACGCGATCACCCTCGTGAGCAGATACTCCTCGGTCTCCGACGGCTGCTGCGCGACGCGGAGTGCAATCGTCTCGTAGACGTTGCGGTCCACGTTCGCGAGCTCGATGTCGAAGTTGTAGATCGTCGCGGTGAGCGCCACGTGCGGGGTCTACTTCCCGCGCTGCCCCGACTTCCCCGAGGTGTCACGTGGCTTGACGCGCGTCAGCGGAGCCTTCGATTGGCGTGGCGCCCAGATCGGCGTCTTGGGTCCGCGCGAGGCGCCCGGCTTCGGAGCCGCCGCGGGAATAGGGGTTTTTTTCTTCTTCATGTTGTCCTGCGCTGTGAGATCGGGGAGCTGCACGCCAAAGCTAGCGACATTGCGCCGTGCGGCCCTCTTCGGGAGGAATGCGCGGCGCGAAGCCTGCTGTTCCCTTCCGATGCGGTCATCCGCGCGATCATCTCACCCCGCTGTCGCCAGGCGCGACCTCGGCCCTGCCGCTCGTGGCGTCGAGGAGCGCTGCGCGCAGGGCCGTCGCACTCGCAACCGGAGTGCGCACGCGGAAGGTCACCCGCTCCCCATAGTCTTCGGCCGTCGACGCCGCCTCGAAGCGAGGGAGCAGCTGCTGCACCGCCGAAATGCTTTCGTAGCCGATCGCAACGATCAACTCGGTGTAGTCGATGCGCGACCCCCGGGGCATGGTCGCGAGCGCGAGCTGGACGGAGCCGCCGTACGCCTTCACGAGTCCACCGGTGCCGAGGTTCATTCCGCCGTAGTAGCGCGTGACGATCGCGGCAATGTCGCCGACGCCGCTGTGCTGCAGCACCACGAGCATCGGTCGCCCCGCAGTGCCGTGCGGCTCTCCCGCGTCACTCATCCCGATGCGATCGGTGCTTCCCGGCTCGCCGATGAGATACGCCCAGCAGCTGTGCGTCGCGTCCGGAAATTCGGCGTGTATCGCGCGCAGGAGCTCATGCGCGTCTGCGGCCGACGACACACGATCGAGCGTGCAAACGAATCTGCTCCTCTCGATCGACTGCTCGGCGCGGTGTCTCGCGCCGGGTACTGGGTAGCGCGCGGTCACTTCGCGGGACGTGCCGCTACGCGCCACACCCACCAGATCACCAGCGGCTGCAGGGGAAGCCGCAACCAGAGCCCCACCTTCCAGAGTATGCTCGCGTTGGCGATATAGGCGAGGCGCAACATCTGGATGTTCGCGGGGAAGACGGCGATGAGCAGCGCGATCAGCCCCCATCCGGCGAGACGGCGGGTCTGGGGCGAGAGTACACCGAGGCCGCCGAGGATCTCGAGCACGCCGCTGATCATCACGAGAAGCTTGGGGCTGGGAAGCCACTCGGGCATTATCGCGACGTACGGCGCAGGCGAGACAAAGTGCATGACGCCGGCGAAGGAGAAGAACGCCGCGAGCAGCAGACGCGACGGTGTAATCCCGAGTCGACTACGCCCTTCCTTCGGTATTCCTTCGGCACGCGTCGTGCTATTCACCAAGGCACTCCGGCAGCGTCACGGTACTCAGACAAGGAGATCGGCATGACTACGCGCACAGTGCAGCTTCGGGACCGCGACGATCGCGAGACCAACCACCAGTCTTCCGCCGATTCGGGTGCGACGAACACCCGGAAGGATCCCGATCAATGGGTGACCGGAAACGAGAGCATGACGGGAGCGCAGGCGTCGTATCTGAAGACGCTCTCGGAAGAGGCGAAGGAGCCGTTCGACGATGGGCTCACGAAGGCCGAGGCGTCGAAGAAGATCGATGAGCTGCAATCCGAGACGGGGCGCGGCATCGATCACTGATGCCGCGCACGATCACGGGCCGGGCTTGGGAAACGCGAAGATCCACACGAGCATCACCACGAGGATCACGATTCCGCCGAACACGATCTTGTGATGGATCTTTCGCTTGCCTTGGCTCACGCGGCTCCTGGGCAGGGAGTTCGTTAGTGCACCTCGCGCAGGTGCGTAACTGCAAAGACGCGATCGATGCGGTGTTCTCGTACGTATAGTACCACCAGGTACCGGCGGCGTGTGTTCTCGCCCCAACTGCGTCTGCGCACGTAGTCGCAGGTGATGTACTCGATCCCTGACTCCTCGCTCGCAACGTGCGCCTGCAGGGTGTCCCCTTCGTCGGACTGCAGTGTGTCGGTGCGAGTGCAGTCGAAGCCCTGCTTTGCGAGCACCCGCTCGCCAGCCGTGTCACTTTCGCCAACGGGAATCGCGCGCCGCACGCGCGACCTGAACTCGTGGGAGTCGACGCTGCCCGCGGCCAGCACCGGTTCGGGCTTGCAGCCACCGGCAACGACGATCACCACGACCGCAGCCACCACTGCACCGCCCCTGCCGCCCATCACGATCCGAGCTACCCCTTCTTCCGGCCCGCGGCGACCAGCGCGACTCCCGCGACCAGTGCGATGACTCCAACAACCGGAGGAACGAAGCCGCGATCCTCCTTCGCGATCTCGATGCCTCCGATTTTAACGGCGTCGCGATCCTTCGTGTAGCTGATTCCCTTCATCGCGAGCACGACGACTCCACCGATGATGAGGATGACGCCGACAATGCCGAGTGGCCGCATGTGAAGCTCCTGTTCGATGTATTGCGAGCGCGAGGGCTAGTCGGCCGAAAGCGAATGGCCGATCTCCCGGATCTGCGCCGCGTGCCGGCCATCATGCAATGCTGTGGCCACGATCCAGTGATAGAGGTTGAGTGGCCCAAGGATGGGGTGAGTCTGCATCTCATTTTGGAATGAGACCCCATTCGCGCCGCGAAGCGCAGCGGCGAGCGCGGCACGCGACTGGTCGAGCGCGCGTTCGCCGGCCGCAGCGCCGAGCGTTCCGGTGGGCTGTACTGGCAGAGGCGCCTCGATCTTGTTGCTGCGATCGACCACTGCCGCAGGATTCGCGTAGCTCGCGATCACGGAGCTCGTATCGGGATCGGGACCGACACCGCTCGCGCGTGCCGCCTCGGCGCGCCTGGCAACCATTATCGCGATTCGCTGCTCGAGCATCGACACATGCTCCACCACTTCGGCCACCGACCAGCCACCGCTGGCGGGACGCTTCTCGCGCAGCGCCGGGGGTACTGATGCAACGGCCTCGTGCAGCTGACGGCGATGCACTTCGAGATAGTCGATGAGCTCGCGAAGGCGCGGGTGCAGCTCGGTGGAGTGTACGGCTAGAGATGTCATTGTACTCCAGATCGAAGTTGAATTGCGCGCCGCTTTCGCGACTGCCTAGAGCCGCTTCGGATCGCGGACCGTCCGCTCACTCACGACGTTTCCCGTGTTGAGCGTCCCCGCGGGCTCGAACATCACGATTTCCGCCTCCTCGTCGGCCACGGGACGATGCTCGATACCGCGAGGGACCACGAGCATGTCTCCCGGCGCGAGTTCGATCGTGCGATCGCGAAGCTCCATGCGGAAAGTGCCACGGTGCACGAGAAAGAGCTCGTCCTCCTCCTCGTGATGATGCCAGTCGAAGGCGCCGAGAATCTTCGCGATCTTCACGTGCTGCCCATTGAGCTCGCCGACGATCTTCGGGCTCCATCGCTCGCCGAAGGCGGCGAACTTCTCGGCCAGCACCACCTTCTCGATCGGCGGCTCGCTTCCGTGCGTGCTCATTCCGGCGCTCCTTCGATTTCGGCGTGAAAGCCCGCGAGCACGCGCTCGAGTGCGTCCTCGAGGTCGTGGCCATCCTTGCGCTCGTACGCGAGCGCGACGTGGCGCGCCAGATCGGCGAGCACGATCCCCCATGCCGCCGGGTCCGGCCAGACATCGGTCCGTAGCACGACGTGCTGGGCATCGTTCGCCACCCACAGCCTGGCGATCTCGAAGGACTTTGCATCTTCGGACGCCGACGGTGGCGGCCTCATCTCATCCTTCGGATAGCTCATCCCCCCTCGCGCGCGGAGCACTTTTCTGCGTTCATTCAGGAGGGCAGGATGCCCAATTTCACATTCAAACGCTAGAGACCGACCATGGCCAAGCAGGACACCTCCTCCGCGCCCGTCACGCGCGATCAGCTCGTAGCCGGACTGCAAGCGGATCTCGCGCGCGAGTACAAGGCGATCATCCAGTACGTGATCTTCAGCCAGAAGCTGGACACGGCGCGCTTCCAGAACATCGCGAGCGAGCTCGAGAAGCACGCGCACGAAGAGCTCGACCACGCGCTCGCCATCGCGCGCCAGATCGACTATTTTGGTGCATACCCGGTGCACACTCCGGCGACCGTCGAGGTGTCGGAAGAAAACGAAGAGATGCTGTGGGCCGACCTGCGCGCCGAGGACGATACGATCGACAACTACCGCGAACGCATCAAGCAGGCGGAAGAGCTGGGCGAATATGCGCTGGCAGAGGTGCTTCAGGAGCTCATCAAGCAGGAACAGGATCACCAGATCGATCTTGCCTCCGCGCTGGGCGTGGTGCCGAACCCGCAGCAGCGGAAGGGCGAGGGTCCGAAGAAGGGGAAGAAGTAGACTCGCGCGGCTTGCGGATCAGCGCCGCCCGGCGCTGATCCCACGCGTGCCGGCGTAGCGGGGGAGTTTGACGGGCGATATTCGAGCACTCATCGAAAGAGCGGGCCGCTCCGATCCGGCGGCCGCGGACGCGCTGTTCGAGATGCTCTACGCCGAGCTGCACCGGATTGCGGAGAGCAATCTTCGTCGCGTGGGCTCGTCGGTCACCCTTGGAGCAACGACGCTGCTTCACGAGGCGTATCTCAACATGGTCGACCGCACGAACGTCGACTTTCCGGACGAGGCGCGGTTCCTCGGCTACGCCTCCCGCGCGATGCGCGGACTCGTCATCGACTACACGCGGCGGCGGCGCGCGAAGAAGCGTGGCCGCGAGCTCGAGATCACGCTCGAGGGCGACGAGCTCCCGTCGCAGGAATCGATGCAGGATGCGACAGCGCTCGAAGCGCTCGGCGACGCGCTCGATGAGATGGCGGGGCTCGAGCCGTCGCTGGCTGAACTGGTCGACATGCACTTTTTCTGCGGCTTCACGCTCGTGGAGATCGCGACCATTCGCGGAGTTTCGGAGCGAACCGTACGGCGCGACTGGCGCAAAGCGCGCCTCCTGCTGCATCGGAACCTGCTGGAGGGCTAGCATCAGCTCGCTTCAGGCACAGTTAGCGCGCGATAGACGTGGCTAACAAGTTTTGAAAATTAAATGTCCGCATGTTCGCACCTCTTGCGATTATCTAGGTAGCGGACCGTCCCCCGGATGAGTCCGGACTCTAGGCATTTGTAGCAGAGAACACCCCAGCAAGAGGTGCTATGCGCCGGACGACGTGGAAGACATGCGTAGCGGTGGCCTTCCTGGCCGCACCGCTCATGAATTGCGCCGACGATAAGCCGGCGGCGAGCACGGAACCGCTGGCCTCGCGACACCCCGCTCCTCCACCGCCGAATCCGACCGCGGCGCTGGTGCGGCAGCTCGCGGCGGGACGAGGAGTAGTTGCACTCCCCCGACGACCGTACGTTCGCCCCGAGCTCGTCGAGCTCGGCCGCGCACTCGCCTTCGACAAGGTCCTCAGCGGCAACCGCGACATCTCGTGCATGACGTGCCACCTCCCCCAGTTCGCGACGGGCGACGATCGGAGTCTGTCGATCGGACAGGGCGCGCAGGGGTCCGGCCCCGCACGCGTGCATCCGCAGGGGCTCTTCATCCCGCGCAATGCACCGCCGGCGTTCAACCTCGCGGCGATGCAGCATCTCTTCTGGGATGGACGCATCGAGGCCGGATTGCACGGACGTCTGACGACGCCGGCGGGTAGTCAACTCACGCCGCGAATGCGCCGGGCGCTGGAATACGGTCCCGTCTCCGCAATCGGCATGTTCCCGGTCGGCAATCGCGACGAGATGCGCGCCTATACGGGCAACGAGCTGGCCACCATCGCCGATACGGACAATACGGCAATCTGGGAGGGGTTGATGCATCGCCTCGGACAGATCCCCGAGTATCGCCGCATGTTCGAGCGAGCGTATCCGGGGCAGCGCTTCCGGGACATGACGTTCGCGCACGCGTCGAACGCCATCGGCGGCTTCCTCGTCGATAAGTTCACCTTCGACGACACGCCGTGGGATCGCTTTTTGGCGGGGAAGGACAACGCGCTCACGCCGAAGCAGCTGGCCGGCGCGCAGACGTTCATGAGCATCAAGTGCTCGCTCTGCCACAACGGTGCGACGTTCAGCGACGAGAAGTTCCACGACGTTGCGGTTGCGCAGTTCGGCCCCGGCAAGGGGAATGGCCCGACCCTTCGCGATGACTTCGGCCGCATGAACATTACGGGTGACGAGTCGGACAAGTACCGCTTCCGTACCTCACCACTTCGCAATGTCGAGCTCACGGCGCCGTATGGCCACGACGGCGCGATCACCTCGCTGCGCGACTTCATCGCTCACTACAGCGAATCGGACAAGAAGCTGCTCGCCTTCGATCCGCTGCAGCTCGAGCCCGCACTCCGCAGCACACTTCTCACGAACGCGCCGGACATCAACGCGCACCGAGACACGATCATTCTCGGTGTCGTGCTGACGGACTCGATCATCAACTCGCTCACCGACTATATGAGCGCGCTCACTGACGACCGGGCGCGGGATCTCGGACGCCTCACACCCCATCATGTGCCGAGCGGTCTGCCCGTCGATCGATAATCACGTAGGCTGAAGGACGCGCCACCATCACGGGGGCGCACAGAGCGAGCCGGTCGATCGTACCGTATAGAGCTCTTCACGGACGGCCGACTGGCTCTTTCCGCATCCGGTGGTTGACCCTCGGCCCGAGCACTGCAACTACAGTCGAATTCCGGTTCGCGAGCATCTCTCGGCTTGCCGTCGCGAGCTCCGGGCTCGTGCTATGGTGAGGGCATCCAAGGATAAGGGCATCCAAGCCCGGGCCTGGCGCTGTGAGCGCCGCAAACTCCTATGCTTGCAGTGACCGCCTGGCCGCTCACCGGAGCGGCCGCGCCGCCGCTTTTCCGAGCTTCGTGTCGAGGCGCCTGTAGATCGCGCCTGTCGCGAGCAGCAGCACCGTGACGATGAGCGAATTCAGCAACGCGCGCGGATAGCCGAGCTTCGTCACGTCGATGAACGGATACGGATACCATCCCGAGTTCGCGCCGAGCACGAGAATGAAGCTGAGATATGACACGGGCCACGCGAGATGGCGGATCAGGCTCTCCGTATCGATGCGGGGCCAGGGGCCGAACGCGAGCCACCCCGCCACGGTCATCACTGGCGCGATGTAGTGGAAGCCGATGTCGGCGAGCTTCGCGACACCTGCGAGATGCACGATGGGGCGCAGCGCAATCATGTAGACGACGAACGTCACCGTCATCCCCACCAGAGCCGCAACGCGCAGGATGCGCCACGTGCGTCCATCGCGCTCTGGATTCCCGATCAGCGTGAGAGCTGTCCCCGCCGCGAGCAGGTTGCTCTGGATCGTGAAATAGCTGAAAAACCGCAGCACCCGCTCGGCCGTCGGTGCCGTTCGTCCCACCGCATCGACGAGCACACCGTGTCCGCGAATGACGAGCACGAGCTGGGCCACCACGGATAGCGCGATCACGAGGAACGTCAGTGCATGCCACCCCGCGGCCCACGAGCGGCGAGCGGTCATGCCGTGCGGATGTGTTTTGGTATGGGGCGACCGCCCGCGACAAAGTCGCGCCGTGCCTGATCGTATGTCGAAGTGGCTCTGGTGCACAAGCGCTTTCATCGGCGTTCCGCAGTAGGTGTGACTCATTGTCGATGCTTGGTGAGGGCGTCGAGGGGCAAACGTAGTGCCAGTCGGCGATTGGTCGGCGGCGGGAAGGCGGGCTGGACGGGGCGGCGGCGGCGGCGAGCAGGCGCCAGCGCGGAGGGATGAGTCGGACGAGCGTGGGGCAAGCCAATACCTCGACATCCGACAACAAACCTTTTAATGTTGTCGGGTGTCTAGGTATTAACCCCCACGCGAGACGAAGATGGCCGACCGCGCCGAGTTGCTGCAGGGAACGCTCGATCTCCTGATCCTCAAGGCCATTCTCCCCTCCCCCCTGCACGGCTGGGGGATCTCGAAGCGGATCCGCGAGCTTTCCTGCGATGTGCTCCAGGTGAATCAAGGGTCACTCTACCCTGCCCTCTATCGCCTCGAGGATCAGGGGCTCGTGCGCAGCAGCTGGGGGATTTCCCCCGAGGGACGGCGCGCGAAGTTTTACACGCTCTCCGCCGCCGGAAGGAAGCGCTTCGCCGAGGAGAAGGCGAACTGGCGGCTGTTCACCACCGCCGTCGAGCAGATCCTCCATGCCACGTGATGCGCGCGGCGGCGCGGGCTTCGTCGCTCGCTGGCAGCGGCGCACCGCGGCGCTCTTCCGCACGACGGCGCTCGAGCGCGAGATGGCCGACGAAATGCGGCTCCACATCGAGCTCGAGGCGCAGGAGCTCGCGCGCACACGCGGTCTCTCGGCGAGCGATGCGCTGCACCAGGCGCGACTCGCGTTCGGCAGCACGGAGCGATTCAAGGAAGAGGGACGCGATGCGCGCGGCACGCGCTCGATCGAGGATCTGGCGAGCGACGCGCGATATGCCGCGCGCACGCTGCGGCGAGCGCCCGGCTTCGCGATCGCGGCGACGTTGACGCTGGCGCTGGGGATCGGGGCAACGACGGCGCTGTTCAGCGTCGTCCACGCGGCGCTGCTCGAGCCACTTCCGTTCGGAGATCCGGCGCACACGGTGGTGGTGTGGACGGGCGCGTTCGAGAACCAGGGATCATGGATGTCGTATGACGAGTACGAGCTGCTCACGTACGAGCCGCGCGTGTTCGACGAGGTGGGTGTCTACGACAACGGCACGATGAGCATCACGGGCGCAGGCGAGCCCGAGCGCGTGCATGCTGCACAAATATCGCAGAAGACGCTGCTCGCACTCGGCGTCGCACCAATGCTCGGCCGCGCATTTCTGCCGGAGGAGGACGTTCCCGGCGCGAACGATGTCGCCATCCTCGGCTATGCATTCTGGCAGAGGCACTTCGCCGGCGACCCCTCGGTGATCGGAAAGCGGGTCGAGGTCGCGGGAAGGTCGAGCGTCATCGTCGGGGTCATGCCAGCGTCCTTTCGGATGCCGCTCGACTACGATGAGCGGGGTGCGACCGAGCTGTTGACGCCTCTCGCCGGCACCGACTCCGCGTATGGAGCGATTCCGGGGCCCGGGGTCGCGCAGAACGGCGGCAGCCATGGCTTGTACTCGGTGGCGCATCTCGCTCCCGGCATCACGGTGGCGCAGGCGAACCGCGAGCTCGCGCGAGTTGCCGCTCGGCTCACCGAGGAAGGCGTCTACCGTGGGCCGGTGCACTTTCGGATGACGGCCGTTGCGTTGCGCGAGCAGATCAGCGGGGCGATTCGCCCTGCGCTTCTCCTGCTGCTCGGTGCCGTGACGCTCGTGCTGGTCATCGCCTGCGCGAATGTCGCCGGTCTGTTGTTCGTGCGCGGCGAGCGTCGCCGCCGCGAGACGGCGCTGCGCGCGGTGCTCGGCGCCGCGCGACCGCGCCTCGCGCGACAATTTCTCACCGAGGGCATCGTCATCGCGCTCGCGGGTGGGGGGCTCGGGATGCTGATCGCGTGGCTCGGCGTGATCGCCACGCGTGCGTGGGCGCCGCCATCGCTCGGCCTCGTCGCGGATGTGTCGCTCAACGGCGGCGTGCTCGCCTTCGCGCTGGCGACCACGATCGGCACCGTGCTGCTCTTTGCGCTCGCGCCCGCGCTCGCGGCGACGCGTGTGAGCGCGAGCGAGACGCTCAAGGACGGCGGGCGCGGCTCGACCACGGGGCGATCGCGGCTGCGCGCACGCCAGCTGATGGTGATCGGCGAGATCGCCCTCGCGGTCGTGCTCATCGTGGGCGGAGGACTCATGATCCGCACCGTGCAGCGGATCATGGCGATCGATCCCGGCTTTCGCGGCGAGGGGGTGCTCACCATGGAGCTCTCGGTGCCGAAGTCCCGCTATCCGGATGGTGCTCGTGTCGCGGCGTTTTTCGAGGAGCTTCGACATCGTGTCGACCGGCTGCCGGGCGTGCAACACGCGGGCGCCGCACGACTCCTTCCGCTCGCCGAGCAGATGGGGAATTGGGGGGTGCGCATCGAGGGATATACGCCGGCGCCGAACGAGGACACTCAGGGCGACTGGCAGATCGTGACTCCCGGCTACTTCGAGACGATGGGGCTGCATCTCGTTTCCGGGCGCTGGTTCGACGAGCGCGACCAGGCCGGCACGCCGTTCGTCTTCGTCATCAGCGAGGCGATGGCGAAGAAGTACTACGCGGGACGCAATCCGATCGGAGGGCGCATGCAGCTCATGACCGACAGCACGCCGTGGGTGACAGTCGTGGGTGTCGTGCGCGACGTCGAGCACAACGCCCTCACCGCCGCGCCGAACCCGATGTTCTCTGCGGTGCACTCGCAGTTCGAGCAGGTGGGGAAATTCACGCCGCGAACGATGAGCCTGGCCGTGCGCACGACCGGCGACCCGCTCGCGCTCACGGCCTCGGTGCGTGAGCAGATCCGCGCGCTCGACCCGGAGCTCGCGGTCGCCCACGTGCGAACAATGGACCACATCGTCCGCAGCTCGATCGCGCGCGAGCGCTTCTCGATGCTCCTGCTCGGCGCCTTCGGGCTTCTCGCACTCCTGCTTTCAATGGTCGGGATCAATGGCGTGGTCGCGCAGATCGTCGCCGCGCGGCGGCAGGAGTTCGGCGTGCGCGCCGCCCTCGGCGCCTCGCCTCGCGCGCTGGTGCGGATCTCGCTGCTCGATGGAATGCGGCAGACTGCGGCGGGGCTGGCGATCGGAGCCATCGCCGCGCTCGTGCTCTCGAAGCTCATGCGGGGAATGATTTACGGCGTGACGACGAGCGACCCGGTGACCTTTGCAGTGGCGCTGGTGATCACAGGAGCGGTCGCCACGGCAGCGTGCTACTTGCCGGCGCGACGCGCGGGAAAAGTGGATCCTGCCAGCGCGTTGGGATCGGACTAGTGTCGGGTGCCCTCCGCTAGACGCTCGCACCATCGAGCGCCGCAGCGCTCACCACGGTGCAATCGTCATCGAGCAGCTGATCGAGCGTCGCGTGCGCATCGTGGGCGCGCGGGTCGTGTGACGCGAGCGTCAGCCGGCGTCGAGCGCATGCATCGGCGAGTGCGGGCGCGTAGCCGGCAGTGGTGATTACGGCCCACGGATCGTGTGCATCGAACGCGTCCGCGATCGACGCGATCGAGTGAACATCGAGACGATCGCAATCGAGGAGCACGTGGGCGAGTCCCCTGCTCTCGCACGCGGTCGCGATCTCGGAGCCGGCGGCGGCCCCATCGGCGATGAGAACAGGCCGCGCGGTCGAGGCGCGCTCGGTGCCGCGGTGCCACCAACCTCTGGTCGCGAGCACCGGATGCTGGAAGCTACCATCGGTCGCGAGCGCGCGTACCATCGACGCGAGTGCCGTGGGTCGCGGCACCGCACCGCGCGCATCGAATGCGCCGGGCTCGTAGTGGTCGCTCTCGCGCGTGACGAGCGAGTTCCAGTCGTGCGAGCCGAGCAGCGCCCACGTCGTCACCGCGCGCACATCGATCGAGTGGCGGCGCGCGTCGCCGGCATCGGTCCATACTTCATCGAGCCAGCGCATCTGCTCCTCGCGCGTGCAGCCGATGTGGCACTCGGTGATGGCGAGCGGGAGACCGTATCGATCCCACGTTTCGCGCAGCAGCGCACGAAGTCCCGCACGCTCGGTCGCGCCGGCCTGCACCTGTGCTACGTCGGCGTACACCTCGCAGCCGTTGCTCCCGATCTCGTCGAGGGCATAGCGCTCGACATGTTCATCGAGGAAACGCTCGCTCGTGATGTAGTGATTGATGCCGAGCAGCTGCGGGGGACACGGATCATCCGCGAGCGCTCGCAGCGCGCGCTCGTTGTCGCGCCCGGCGCCCTCGAGGTAGCCCCAGCATGGGTGGTTCTCAGTCACCGCTCCGCTCAGGGCATCCCACGTGAGCCAGCGGCGCTCGTTCTCGAAGTCGCGCTGCAATTCGAGCAACGGAGTGCTGGCAACCCTGCCGAGGTCCTCGGTTTGCACCAGCGCCGCGCCGGCGTGGACGCGCCGGATCTCACGCATCGCGTGCGCGGTGGCCGAGAGCTGCGCGATGAAGAGCCGCGTGAAGGTGGCATCGTCTCGCGCGTGCGGATGCCAGTGGCCGTACAACCCGCTGAAGCGCGCGGTGGTGAGCGGCTCGTTGATCGGCGTGTAGGCATCGATCCACGGATAACGCTCCGCTACCGCGCGCGCGTAGCTCGCGAACTCCTCCGCGAACTCCGGAGCGCGCGCGTCGATCCAGGGTGGGCCAAAGCCGTGGTGGAGGAGGCCCACGATCGGGCGAATGCCCAGCTCCCGCAGGCGCTCGAGCGCGAGATCCGGCCAGCGCCAGTCGGGATCGCCCCCGCGCTCCGGCTGCACGTGCTCCCACAACAGTGGGAAGCGGAGCGCGCGAATTCCCAGCTCGGCGAAGCGATCGAGATCGTCCAGCCGCGCCCTGTGCCCCGTGCGAGCGGTCTGGTCGAAGTAGCGGTCGCCGACTCGATTGACCGTGCACTCGACTCCGCCCCAGAGCTCGAGCGGCGTTCCGATGCTCAACAGGCCGGGGATCCACGGCGAGTGCACGTTCTACTCCGCAAGCGGAGCCGCAAGCGTGTGCGCGCCATCGTCCGCGGCACCGTGGATCTTCTTGTAGGTCGCGAGTGCCTGCGCCACGACCTGATCCATGTTGTAGTACTTGTACGTCGCGAGCCGGCCGACGAAGTGCGTACGGGATTCCACCTCGGCGAGCGCCTTGTATTTCTTGTAGAGCTCTGCGTTCTCCGGGCGCGGAATCGGATAGTAGGGATCGCCGTCGTCCGTGGGATACTCGTAGACGATGCTCGTCTTCGGATGCTTCTGCCCGGTGAGATACTTGAATTCCGTCGAGCGCGTGTAGAGATGCTCATTCGGAAAATTCACGACGGGAGCGTCCTGGAACCATTCCTGGTCGTGCGTCTCGTGCTTGAACTCGAGCGACCGGTAAGGAAGCTTGCCGTAGCAGCTGTCGAAGTATTCATCAACGGGCCCGCTGTAGATCATGGATTTGTAGGGGATCAGCCCCTCGATCTCGCGATAGTCCGTCTGCAGGAGCAGGTGGATGTTGTCGTGGTCGAGCATGTTCTCGAACATCCGCGTGTAGCCGTGCTTCGGCATCGCCTGATACGTGTCGGTGAAGTAGCGCGCGTCGCGGTTCGTTCGCACGGGCACGCGCGCCGTCACACTCGCATCGAGCTGCGAGGGATCCAGCGCCCACTGCTTGCGCGTGTAGTTGCGGAAGAATTTCTCGTACAGCTCACGGCCCACGCGCGAGACCACAACGTCCTCCGACGTGCGCGGATGTTCATGAGGCTCTGCCACCCGCTGGAGATACGCCTCGGCCTCCTCCGACGTCATGTTCTTCGAGTAGAGCCTGTTCAGCGTATCGAGATTGATGGGTATCGGCACGTGCTGTCCATCCACACTCGCAAGCACGTGGTGTTCGTACGGCCGCCACTCCGTGAAGCGCGACAGATACTGAAACACTTCGCGAGAGTTTGTGTGGAAGATGTGCGGCCCGTAGCGGTGTACGAGGATACCGGCGTCATCGTAGTGGTCGTACGCATTCCCCCCGATATGGGAGCGCTTGTCCACCACCAGCACGCGCTTCCCCCCTCCGCGCGCCAGTCGCTCGGCGAGCACGCTCCCGGCGAAGCCGGCGCCGACGATGCAGTAGTCGAACATCGTCATGCCTCCATGGCGACGTCGAAGCGCGGAGCCGCGTGCACCGGACGACGGATGGGACTGACCGATGTCTCGCGCGCGTCGTTTTCCGCGTTCCGAGCCATCGCCTGCGCGATCAGCCCGGCCATCTGCTCGTACGTCCGATCCCACGACATCGTCGAGAGAAAGCCATCCACGCGCATTCTCCATTTGCGACGATCGGTGTCCGAGCGCGTGAGCTCGGCCTCGATCGCGCCGATGAAGTCTTTCACGGTTCGTCCGATGCGAGCGAGCTCCGCGACGCCATACGGCGCGACCACGTCGCGAATCGGCGTCGACACGACGGGAAGTCCCGCCGAGAGATACTCGGGGGTCTTCGTCGGGCTGATGTAGCGCGTCGACTCGTTGAGTGCGAAGGGGAGCAGCGCGATGTCCCATCCCGCCATGTACGACGGGAGCTCGGCGTAGGGCTTGGGGCCGAGGTAGTGAATATTGTCGCTGTGAGGGAGGAGGGCCAGATCGATCTTCACCACGGGGCCAATGAGCACGAGATGCCAGTCTGGACGCGCGGACGCGATGCCGGCGAGCAGCTCGAGATCCATGCGCTCGTCGATCACGCCAGCGAAGCCCAGTCGCAGACGCGGAATCCCCGCCTGGTCGGCGGGGTCGCCACGGAGCGTGCGCGCCTTGCCGAAGTGTGCGACGTCCACGCTGCTCGGAAAGCAGTGCGCGTTGCCGCTCCGCGTGCGCTTCGCCTCGTAGAGACTCGTGCCGCCAGTGAAGACCACGTCCGCGAGATCGATCAACTCGCTCTCGCGCTCGACCATCTCGGCGGGCGCGCCTCGAAAGAGGGAGAGCTCGTCCATGCAGTCGTAGATCACCGCAACGGGCGCGAGATGCCTAGTCCACGGCAATGCCATCGGCGTGTAATACCACGAGACGAAAGCCCCGATATTCTCGCGCTGGATGAGATCGTCTGCCAGCCCGCGCATCAAGCGATTGCGCGCATCTTCGGTGAGATCGTGCGGAAGAAACGGAACCACCACGTGCACGCCATCGTCGCGGCTGGACACTTCGCAATGAGCGAGATCGGCGCCATAGACGGGCTCTTCCACGTAGAACACACGGCCTTGCCGGGCGAATCGCGCCATTAGGTGCTGCGGTCGCTGATAGACGAAGTCCCAGCGAAGGTGGGAGAAGCAGAGAACCGTCATAGACTTCGACATGCGGTGAAACTCCGACAGGTGAGTGACTGGCAGGAGATCGATCGCTCGAACAGGCGCGATGACCGTCGCAAATTCATCCACTACTCTTCATCCACTATTGCACTGGAGAAAGCACGTCGCATGCCACTCCTAAACGCATGACTCTGGCGACGGCGAACTCGTACTTCCGGGCGACCTTCGGGAAGGCGCCGGATCGAGTAGCGTCGGCACCCGCGCGCGTGAACCTCATCGGCGAGCACACCGACTATAACGGCGGTGAGGTGCTGCCGATCGGCATCGATCGCCGCACATACGTCGGGGTACGGAGAGCCGGGGGCGATTCGACTCGCGTCGCGAGCGATACGCACGCGGGAATCGGCGCGTTCGACGCGTCACGCCCTGCGAGGAGCGGTAGCTGGTGGGACTACGTGGCCGGCGTCGTGCGAGAACTATCGCAGCGTATCGTCAAGATGCCCGCACTCGAGATCGCGGTCGTGAGCGACGTCCCATCGGGCGCGGGGCTCAGCTCGTCCGCCGCCATCGCCGTCGCTACCGCCATCGCCATCTCCGACCTGCTCGGCCTCGACCTGACGCTGCAGGACGCGGCCGAGCTGGCATGGAGTGCGGAAACCCGGTTCGTCGGCGTGCCATGCGGCATCATGGATCAGTTCGCGTCCGCGCTCGCGCGTGAGAGCTCGGCGCTCCACCTCTGGTGCGACACGGGGCGGAGCGAGCAGGTGCGCTGCGAGGAGCACGTGTTGATCTTCGACACCGGTGTCACGCGCGTGTTGCGCAGCTCGGCGTTCACTCAGCGCCGCGACGAGTGTGCGCGCGCGCTGCTCGCGCTGCAGGCGCGCCGCCCGGGGCTCGAGCAGCTCGCGCATGCGACGATGGCCGACATCGACGCGGCGCGGCTCGATGATCCGCTGCGAAAGCGTGCGACGCACGTCGTCACCGAGAACGCGCGCGTGAAGCAGGCGGCGGCAGCGCTCGCGGGCACGGGGATCATCCCGGGTCCATTGCTCGTCGCTTCACACGAATCGCTGCGCGATCTGTACGAATGCTCCTCGCCGGAGCTCGACTGGTTCGTCGAGCTGGCGGTTGGCGCGCCGGGGATTCGCGGCGCCCGGCTCACGGGGGCCGGGTGGGGCGGGTGCGCGATCGCGACGGGCGAGCCCGCGGCGCTCGGGGCGTTGGCCGAGCTCGCCGAGGCACGCTATTCGGAGCGCTTCGATCATGCGTCCAGGAGCTGGCTCGTGCGCCCTGCAGCGGGCGCGCGCGTGGAACGGTGAGCACCCGCCGATTCGCGGGGTACCATGCCGTACGCGCATGTTATGCCGCGCGCCGCTCGCTCGTCTTACGGCAACCTCTCAAATGCCGATGGACTCTGAATTTCTCTTCACGACCGGGATCGAGAACAGCTACCCCACGCTGCCGACGGGGCGCCGCATCGATCAGATGGAAAAGTGCGGACACTATGCGCGATGGGAAGAGGACTTCGCGCTTCTCTCCACCATTGGCGTCAACGCGCTCCGCTACGGACCTGCGTACTACCTGACGCATCCCGCGCCCGACCGCTTCGACTGGTCGAGCGCCGATGCGCCGATGGAGCGCCTCCACGACCTCGGCGTCACGGTGATCGCCGATCTCTGTCACTTCGGCGTTCCCGACTGGCTCGGCGGCTTTCAGGATGTCGCCTTCCCGATCCACTTCGCGAGCTACGCACGCGAGTTCGCGCTGCGCTATCCGTGGGTGCGCCACTTCACCCCGGTGAACGAGATCTTCATCTGCGCGAGCTTCTCCGCGCTCCGCGGGTGGTGGAACGAGTGCCTCGCAAGCGATCGCGCGTTCGTGCAGGCCATGCGCAACCTCTGCATGGCGAACGAGCTCGCGGTGGAGGCGATTCTCTCCGTGCGCCCTGATGCGATCATCGTGCAGGGCGAATCGGCAGAGCACTTCGCGCCGATGGGAAAGGCTTCGCAGCGGATGGCCGATCACTGGAACGGGATCAAGCACCTGTCGCTCGATCTCACGCTCGGCCATCAGCTCGACGCGGGGATGGCTGCGTTTCTGAACGACAACGGCGTGACGTCGAATGATCTGAGCTTCTTCCGCGAGAAGCGCGCGGTGGGACAGCGCTGGCTCGGGCTCGACTACTACTCGACGTGCGAGCACCGCATCGCCGCCAACGGGCGCCAGACCACGAATCGCAACGGACTCGGCTTTCGCGCGCTCGCGCGCTCGTACTACGATCGTTACCGTATCCCCGTCTTCCATTGCGAGACCAACCGCGTGAGCGATCACGCCGTGAACTGGCTCGAGGAGCAGTGGGGCGATGTGATGAGTCTCATAGCGAGCGGCATCCCGATGCGTGGCTTCACCTGGTATTCGCTCACCGACCAGATCGACTGGCAGCATGCGCTTCGCCACGAGCACAACGATCTGCACCCCGTGGGCCTGTACGATCTGCAGCGGCGGATTCGCCCGGTGGGCGAGGCGTACCGGCGTGTAATCGCGAGCCATCAGCATCTGATCACCGGCGCGCCCGCTCCGCGGCCGATGGAAATCGTTGCCTAGTGTCTGAAGTGCGCAGGGCAATCATTCCGTGTGGCGGCAAGGGAACACGAATGCTGTCGATCTCCCGTGGCACGGCGAAGGAGCTCGTGCTCATCGCCGGAGAGCCGGTGCTCGCGCACGTGCTGCGGGAGTGCGCGCAGAGCGGGATCGAGCACGTGCTCGTGGTAGTATCCCCCGACAAGCAGGAAGTCGTCGACTTCGCGCGCGCGATGGCGGGCGCCGCCGCGATGCCGGCGCGCATCGACACGGCGGTGCAGCAGAAGCCGCGCGGCCTGGCGGACGCCGTTCGCGTCGGACGCGACTTCGCCGGCAGCGAGGCGGTCGCAATCGCGCTCCCCGACAATCTCTTCGTCGATACTGCAACGCCCGCGCTGGCGCAGGTGATCGAGAGCTTCGCGCGCGCGCGCATGAACGTCGTCGGGCTGACTGAGATCACGACCGACATCGCTGCGAGCCGCGGTCCGACACCGACTTATCCCGGCGTGCGCGACGGTGACGACTTCATCATCGAGTCGATCCCAAGCAAGGGGGCTCACGGAAGCACCTTCGTACTCGGCGAGGCGCACTCCGCGATGACGGGCGTCGGACGCTACGTGTTCGTGCCCGGGGCGTTCGGGATCATCGATGCGGTCGAGGGGACGCTCGCTGACGGGAAGGAGCTCGACGACATTCCTGTCATGCAGATCATGCTCGCGAGCGGTGCGCTGCGCGGACGCATCCTGCGCGGCACCTTTCTCGATGTCGGACTGCCCGCGGGCTTTCGCGAAGCCGAGCGCGCGCTGCGGTAGGGCACGGTACGTGCGACTTCCATCCGCTCCCAGCATCGGAGCCGTACGCACATGGCTGATACCACATCCCCATCGCCTTACCAGAAGTCGGCGATTCCGGCCGACGACCTCGCGCGGCAGCTCTCCGTCATCGATCCTGACGACCCCGCCCTCAAGCACGTCGCCGTCGTCGGTGATACGTATACGATTTTGCTCTCCGGTGCGGACACCAATGGGCGCTATTGCCTGATCGACATGCTGATCGCTCCCAGCGGAGGACCCGGCCCGCACCGTCACGACTTCGAGGAGATGTTCACGCTGCTCGAAGGCGAGGTCGACTTCTCCTTCCGCGGCACGACGCAGACGATCAGCGCCGGCATGACGGTCAACATCCCGGCGAACGCTCCGCATTTCTTCAAGAACTCGAAGAGCGGCAACGCACGGATGCTTTGCCTGTGCTCCCCGTCGGGGCAGGAAGAGTTCTTTCTCGCGATCGGCACGCCGCTCGCCAGCCGCACGACGAAGGCGCCGAAGCCGAGTGCGAGCGAGCAGGCTGAGTTCATCAAGAAGGCCACCGCGCTCGCACCGAGCTTTCGTACGGAGCTTCTCGCGCCATGAAGCGAATATCTTAGTACTGAGATAATTCCGTTTTTCGCCTTGCGATAGCAGTTCAGCGACGAAGAGCTGGAATTCCGTGCGAAGCTCTCCGAGGTTGCGTTCGCGCCCAATCCGCGGGTCGCGATGGACGCGATCGTGATCGGCGCCATCGGCGACGAGACGCCGCATGGCTGCGCCAACTACTATCCCGCCGTCTCCCAGGCGCCATCGCTGCTGTAGCGGCTGATCGTCCTCCCCTCGTTGGCAACGCAGAACAGATGGATCCAGCGATTCTCGACGAGCTGTCGAACCCCCGCGTGCGCCTCGATCACGCGAGCCACCGCAATCTCGGGCGCCTCGATGAAGACGCTGAGGCGCAGCGGCTCATGGATGAACCGCATCCCGTCGTGGATCGACTGCCAGGGCAAGCCGACCTTGAGATCGCCGGCGCTTCCCTCCAGCACCCCGAGCCGGCCGACGACGTTGTGCAGGACCTTGTTGCCGCTACCGAAGGCGCGGTTGTTCACCGTAGAACCGTAGTACTGAAGGTTGATCCAGCTCGCGACGACCATCGGCGCGGTCATGATGAGCTCGAGCACGCCGAACCCGGCATCCTTGCGCCAATCATAGTCGTGCAGGAAGACACGACCCCCGAGGTCGAGCCCTCGCGTGCGCTTGCGCGGCGCGGCGATGAACGCGGCGTTTCCCGCCAACCCCCACTCGGGGCGCACTTGCGACCAGTCGCGGCTGCGCGCTCTCATCGCACGATCGACGTTCGCGCCTTTCCCCAGGCCAAGCAGCAGCGATCGCTCGGCGCGGGCAAGCGCGGACGCCTTCGCGAGCGCTTCCCGCACATGGGCGAGATCGCGTACGTGAGATGCAGGCAGGTGATCTTCCTCGAAGATGCGTACCTCGTCAGTCGTGGTGTTGTGCAGACAGCCGAGGAACCAGCTGTCTTCCGGGATGTGGATGCTCTTGCACGCCAGCCCGGCGCGGACTTCGGAATCGTTCAGGATGTCGGCGGCAACTCGGGCGTTCGCCTCGCCGGTGTGACCACCGCACGCCCCGCAATCGAGCCCAGAGGCATGTGGATTGTTGACTGTCCCGCTGCCGTGTCCCACCAGCAGGACGAGCCGCGCGAAACCATCGGTCTTCGACATCGCTCGCAGCACCGCCTCGGCCATTGCGACGCGCTGCGCATCGTCGAAACCGGTGAGCCGGCCGCCAACCGCGCGCGGCTCGAGGCGCGGTCCAATGCGGCCGATCACACTGCCATCGAGACCGTCGGTGTTGGGATCTTCGACCGTCCGCGTCAGGCGCGTGCTGTCGCCGATGAGCTTCGCTGCGAAGAGAAAGCCCGCTGTCTCGACATAGGTGAAGGACGAGACCGCCGAGAGCTTGAACGCCTTCCAAGCCTTCGCGGCTCGACGGCGCAGCAGCCGGAGGTTGAGGATTTGCGCTTCCTCGCCGTTGGACGCGCCTGCTACTGCTTCGCAGACGACGAAGGTGGGCTTGATCAGCACCGGGCAGTGCGAATCGCCCATCTCTCGGCCGATCCGCACATATTCGATCGGAAATCCGAAGAAGCCGGCGAAGCCGATCGTTTCGACGTCGGGGCAAACCGTTTCCAGCGATCGCCGGTAAATTTCTGAGCGGACATCGATGCAGAAGGCCGCTTCCACCGCCTTGCGTGTGGCCGGTGTCGTCACCTGCGCTGCGATGTGCTGAGACAGCCGCGCGAGCAGCCGGCGCCGGTAAGCCGCCTCATAGGCTTCATGCAGGATCAGATCGAGCGCGAGCTCCGGATCGTTGCCGAGCGACTCGTCATTGGGCAAGGTTGCGGCGTCCGCCATCGCCTTTGCCCACGCCGCCTTGAAGGCGGGGTCGGTGCGCTCGAGGAAGAGCGCGTATCCCCAGACCACCCGAATCGCCAGCAGGTGAACCAGTGTGTCGTCGGAGCGGCCATAGAGGGAGTTGTCCCACCCGCGATAGCGCGCATACGCCGCCCATCCGCCGAAATCGATGAGCGCGCGGTGAAGATAGTCCTCGACCGCTCGCTCGGGGATGCCGAGCGCGGAAACGACCGCGGTGATCGCCGCGCGCGGGTCATCGGGCATGGCGGCGACGGCTTTTCGGAAGCCCTTGATCCCCATCATTTCGGGGTTGCGGTCAAATCGCATCGCCGCGCGCCAGGCGGCATACGGTGGCCCTGTTCGCGCCGGCATCTTCCAGGCGGCTTGCCCTTCATCGAAATACGCCGCGCACCATTTGGAGAGCTCGTCGATCATGAACGCAGTGCGCGAAGCCTGCCGATCGCCCGACGACAGGCCGTCCAAAAGCTCGGCGACGGTGGCGACGACCGCGCTGGGATGGCTATTCCGAGTGGAATCGCGAACGGCTGCCTTCCGCAACGCAGCCGCATCAGACGGCAACGCTGCGGAGCGGGGCGCCGCAGCGATACCCGCCTCCAGATCGCGATCTTCGATGATCCCGGCCGCGAGTGCGTCGCGGTAAAAGCTGCGCGGCATCAGCATATCGATTCGGGCGACCCGGCGCAACGTGACGCAGGTTGCTGCGAAACTCTGGTCGCTGAAGCCGAGGAATGGGTTGACCGCAACGAAATTCTTCAGCGGCCACAACGGCGCGATTTTGCTGCACGCTCGGGCGATGGCCGCGTCGATGACGACCTGCTCCGAGCCTGCTTTCGTGTGGGTTGCGGCGGAGAGGATTGGCGGATTGCTCTCGAGAGCTATGGAGAGGCTCATGGCTTGACTCCACTGCTGGGCATAATGGTGGGCATGATGGTCGCAGCGCCGCGTCCCGTCGCGATGGGCGGCGGGCTCGGCCAGAACCGCAGAACCAGTCTGTTGGCGAGCGTGTTGACGTAGAGATCGTTGGCGACGTGAACGTAGAGCGCCTGCCAGCGCGGTGAGGCTTCTTTCGCCGGCAGCAGGCTCTGCAAAACGGTGACGGCGGCGAAGGCGAGAACGACAGTCGCGATGATCACGAAATCGAGCGGGCCTCGCAGCGCCTCAACCTCGGGGAGCGAAGCTGCGTAGAAGCGCTCGGCTGCGAGCTGCAAGCCGAAATACGCGAGCCCGACCAGAATCGCGAGCGCTACCGCGCGACCGACGACTCGGAGCTCGGGACGCTCGTCGAGCGATTGTGTGATGAGGTGGGCGAGTCCCAGCATCACTACTGCGCCAAGCGCGAAGACACCGGGCTGTGAAGTGATCGTTGCGCCGAAGAGTGTTCCGATGACCAGCGTCGTCGCCAGCACCAGGCCGACGACTACCGTCATCCTCGCTTGATGGGGCCGGCCTCCGGAGCTTGGTGACCACGACGCCCGTGCCAGATCGACCACGCTGCCCGACGACAGGAAGGCATGTGCCTTGTAGAGCGAGTGAGCCACAAGATGCAGCAGCGCAGCCGTGAATGCCCCGAGCCCGCATTGCAGCATCATGAAGCCCATCTGCGCAATGGTCGAATAGGCCAACGAGACTTTGACGCTCGTGCGCGTCAGCATCACCACCGAGCCGAATAGCGCGGTGAAGCCACCGACGATCACCAGCACCTCCAGTGATGGCGTCGACAGCGAGATCACCCGGGCGAAGCGCAGCACGAGAAAGCCGCCGGCGTTGATGACGCCGGCGTGCAGCAGCGCTGAGACTGGAGTGGGCGTTTCCATCACTTCGGTGAGCCAGCCATGCAGCGGGAACTGCGCCGATTTGAGCAGCGCGGCGACGACCAGAAGCGTCGAGGCGGCGTGGATCGCTCGCGGGATTGCGCCGGTAGCGCGCATCGCCTCGGCGCCGTTGAACAGTGCGGAGTTGTCGAGGGTGCCGAACTGCCGGTGGAGCAGCACCATCGCGGCGAGAAGACAGAGATCGCCCGTGCGGCTGGCAAGAAACTTCTTGCGGGCCGCGAGCACGGCCGCCGGACGCTCGGGATAGAAGAGGAGGAGCTTGTTGAGGCCGACGCTGGTCGCTATCCACGCAAGCGCGAACTGGAGGAGATTGCCCGAGACGATCAGGAGCAGCACGGCGGCGAGCGTCAGGCACAGCCAGCGGAGGAATCGACGCTGCCCGGGATCACCGTCGAGATAGTTGCGGCTGTAGTCGATGACGATCAGGCCAATGAAGGCGACGAGCGCAAACAGCGTCGCGCTGAGGCTGTCGAGATAGAACCCCACCCCTACGCCGTCCACGCCAAGGGTGCCCGTTGCGAACGGACGGTGCACGATGACGGCGCCCGACGCCGCCGTCGCCAAGATCAGCGCGAAAGCCGCCGCAATGGCGGCGCCGTGTCCCGCGCGACGGCGACTGGAATGGGCGGCGCCAGCGGCGAGGCCCGACGCGATGAGTGCGAGGGGTCCGAGGGCCAGGCACCAAACTGGGGGTGAGGTCATGGTCGTCTCCGGTGGGATTCGACCCTCTAGATAGCCTCTCGGCTTAATTCGTCAAAATACAAAGATTGCAAACGATCGTTCGCTTTTATAAACTGATTTTGATGGCAAGCCTTAACTACCACCACCTTCGCTACTTCTGGGCGATCGCCCATGAAGGCAGTCTCACGCGCGCCGCCGATCGGTTGAACCTGTCCCAATCGGCGCTCTCGGTGCAGTTGGGCAAGCTCGAGCAGCAACTCGGGCATTTGCTATTCGAGCGAACGGGGAAGCGGCTGATTCTCACTGAGGCGGGCAGGATCGCCCTCGATTACGCCGACACCGTTTTTCAGGCTGGGGACGAACTCGTTGGCACCCTTCAGGGGCAGCCGGTCGATCAGCGTCAGGCATTCCGGGTCGGCGCGTTGACGACGCTGTCGCGCAATTTCCAGTTGGAGTTTCTACGCCCGTTGGTCGGCCGCCCGGACGTGGAGCTGATTGCCAGGTCCGGCTCGCTGCGCGATCTGCTCGCGCAACTCCAGGCACACGAGATCGACGTGGTGCTCGCCAACAGCGCGCCCCAGCACGACGCACGATCTGATTTTCGTGCGCACCTGCTCGATCAGCAGCCGGTGGCCCTGGTCCGGCGACCCGGTGTCGAGGCCATTCCATTTCGCTTCCCGGAAGACCTGCGCTCAGAGCCGATCCTTCTCCCGAGTTTCGACAGCGAGATCCGCGTGGCGTTCGATCGAATGCTCGAACTGGCCGGAGTGCGTCCGATCATCCGGGCCGAGGTCGACGACATGGCCATGTTGCGGCTTCTCGCCCGTGAAAGCGGCGCTTTGACACTGGTCCCGCCGATCGTGGTTCGCGATGAGCTTGCAGCTGGTCTGCTCGTCGAGCTCTGTCCCATCCCGAACCTCAGCGAAACCTTTTACGCGATCACGCAGAAGCGGCGCTTTCCCAACCCGTTGCTTGGAGAGTTGCTCACGCGCGCCGCCAGGAGAAAATGATTCGGCATTTTCTGCCCGAAGGTCCGGCGCCTGCTAGCCGTTCTTCTCGAGCACCGGAGCCGCAGCGCCCTGGGAGAACGCTTCCGCAAGAAGCAGCGCGCCGCCGCACATGGCGAGAGCGATCAGCATGCTGGTCCACTCGTTCGGATCCTTCGCGTGCGCGGCTACCCGCGGGAGGTGCACGATGAGCACCCAGCTTCCGAACATCGCAGCGGTGAGCAGCGCGGCGATGCGCGCGAGCCCACCGGTGAGGATGCCGAGCCCTGCGGCCACGTGCGCAACGCCGGTCGCGTACGCGAAGGCGACGTGCGCCGGGATCCAGCTCGGGATCACGAACGCGACGTACGCGATGTAGAGGAAGTGCAGCGCGCCGAAGCCGAGCATTGCAATTCCGAAGAAGCTCCGGCCGATGATGATGCAGCGCGTCGCGAGGATGTCGGGCTCGCCTCTCAACGCGAACGACAGGCGGGCGAGGCCGAAGACCACGAGCGCGGCGCCGCCCAGCGCGAAGCTTTCGGCGGCGCCGGTCCACTTCCCTCCGTTCGTCGGCGCGGCGGCGAGTGCAGGCACATGGAGGAGCACCACCCAGAGGAGGAGCACCGCTGCGATCACGGCGGCGCCGTACGTCGCCGCGGGTCGGAGCAGCGAAGCGACTGCGGCGGCGACGAGAACGATCCCCGTGATCCATCCGATGATTGGATGGGCGGTCGCACCGACTACCGGCTCGAGCGCAGGGACGGCGTTGCCGCGAAGCAGGCACTGCGCACCGAGCGCTGCGATGGCTGCTGCGAAGATCGCCCCGCCGATCATCGGAGGTTTGGTCATCGCGCGGCGACCGACCGGTTCCTGCACGACGCGATGCCGGACTCGCGGATTCGCGTGCACACTACTGCTTGACCGCGAGGGGGACCGTCCAGACGAAGGCGTCCCAACTGATGCGCAACGTTCCCGTGTTTCCGGCGCTGGCGACATTGATCGCGAAGTTTTCCTGCGGGGAGGGCGCGGTGCTGGCCTGCATCGGCACGCGCACGAGATCCTGTGCAGGGTCGTAGTCCGTCCCCCACTGTCCGTGCTGGCGATTGATGATGAGCTGCACCGTTCCGTCTACCTTCGGGATCGTCCACAGACTGTAGGCGCCCGCGGGCACCGACGCGCCGCCGATCGTGAGATCCTTGTCGGAGATGATCGTCGTCGCTTCGTTCGCCCCGGTTCGCCAGACGCGATCGTATGGGACGACGGCGCCGAGCACGGTGCGGCCGCGTCGTCGCGGGCTGCCGTACGCGACGACGATCGTTTGCCCGCCGATCGTGCCCTTCTCGATCTGATTCGGCGAGGCGAACCCGATTCCCTTGCCAGCGCGATCGGCCGAGGCGAAGTCCTTCGCCATCGCCGCGGCGTCCACGAGCTCCACGCGCGTCGTCTGTGTCTGCTCAGTGGTGGCGCGAGCGTCGGCGGCGGTGATGCGCCCGCTCGCATCGACGGTGAGGTGCGTCCACAGGATGCCGAAGTAGTCGACGTCGATCTCCGTTGCGGAGCGCGCGAGGAACTTTCGTTTTGCGAGCGCGGCTGACGCGATGTCGACGCCGGGAACCGTGAGCGTGTCGTTCGCGGTGGGTCGCGTGTGCGCGAGGAGGAGCTCGTACAGTCCCATCGAGCTGTACAGACCGTACGATGCTCCAAATCCTGTCATGAATGTGGGCACGGCGCCCTTCGGAACGGCGCGCGCGAATTTCCGTTTCGCGCCGGCGGAGTCGATGGCGACGTGAACGGAGTCGCCGTCGAAGTCGAGCACGATGTGTCGCGCCCCCATGTTCTTCGCGCCCATGGGATCCATGTCGAGCGTCGAGCGCGTCACGGAGCCATCGGGGCGCAGGTCGACGACGTAGTGGAGGCGTACGGTGTTGGGGACGCGCACGACGATGTCCCCGGTCACGCGACCGTCCGTTCGTGTCACGCTCTCGACGGCGACGGTGTCGAGGCCGAGCGTGGTGATGTACGAGCTCCGGTCGTCGGCGGGGGCGCGAGCGGCCGCGAGGTGCAGCGCAGCGAGGGCTGCGAGCGAAACAATCGTGACAGGCATGCGTAGCTCTCAATGGGAGTCGTTTTCGCGGGCGCCCGGTGCGGAACCCGGAACGATGCGCTAAACTGGGCTTTGGATGGCTTTACCTGTAGAGCCATTAGTTGGCACCTTGATCAGACCATTACCGCCGGCTTGGCCATGACTCGTGCACGTGTCGCTGATGCCTTGACCCCTCATCTCGCGCTGCAGCGCGCGGGCGGTGAGGCGATGCATCGTCAGCTGTATTCCACGTTCCGCAGCGCGATTCTCGATGGCGTGTTCGCGCCTGGGACACGTCTTCCGTCGACGCGCGCGCTTGCCGACGATCTCGGCGTCTCACGCACCACGGTGCTCCAGGCGTTCGAGCGGCTCGTGAGCGAGGGGTATGCGACAGCGCGTTCGGGGGCCGGCACGCGCGTGGCGAGGACACTCAACACCACCGCGCAGCGGAGATCGGCGATTCGCGTAGAGGGGCGCGGGGCGCGCGCACCAGAGCGGCCGCCGCGGCTGTCGAAGGGGATGCGCGCGGTGTTCGATGAGTTCCGAAAGCCGCACCCGCCCACGGTGATGGCGCCCTTCGCGCTCGGCCTTCCCGCGATCGATGACTTTCCGGTGCAGCTCTGGTCGCGACTCGTCGCGCGCATGTGGCGCACGAAGCCGCGCGAGATGCTCGGCTTCGGCGACTTCCGCGGCTATCTGCCATTTCGCGAGGCCGTCGCGCAATACGTGATGACCGCGCGCGGGGTGCGCTGCTCCGCGGATCAGATCGTGGTGGTGAATGGCGCGCTGCACGGCGTGTCGCTCATGTCGCGCATGCTCCTCGACCCGGGCGATATGGCGTGGGTGGAGCATCCGGGATGGCGGCCGGTGCGCGCGGCGATTCGGGCGACGGGCGCTCAGATCGTGCGCGTGCCCGTCGATGAGTACGGGATCGATGTGCAGGAGGGCGAGCGTCGCGCGCCGCAGGCGCGGCTGGCCTTCGTGACTCCATCGTATCAGGCGCCGATGGGTGTCGCGCTCACGCTCGAGCGCCGCCTCGCGCTGCTCGACTGGGCTGCGCGCGCCGATGCGTGGATACTCGAGGACGACTACAACGGCGAGTACCGCTACGACACCGATCCGATCCCCGCGGTGCACTCGCTGGATCGCGCAGGGCGCGTGATCTACATCGGCAGCTTCAGCAAGACGCTCGCGCCGGGACTGCGCGTCGGCTACCTCGTGCTGCCGCCGTCACTCGTCGAGCCGGTGATGAAGGCGCGCCTCGCGAGCGATCTGTATAC
>JBBSEY010000008.1:0-38859 GCA_038239265.1 Gemmatimonadales bacterium
AGCCGTTCACCGGCGCGTCGCTTGCTCGCGCGGTGCGCAACGCGCTCGACGCGAAGGTGATGCCGGCGATCTCCTGATCGCCGGCATTACCGCAAACGCGCCGTCGCCCACATGTCAGAATTCCGTCAGAAGCGCAGGATGGGTATCGACCTGTGGGAACGCGCCGCGATCTTGTCCGGATGTATCTCTCTGTGAAGAAGCGGGCCGCCGCTGTGGCGCTTGCGGCGATTGCGATGCTTGCGGTGACGAGCACGGCGGGAGCGGCGCAGGCCGATTCGACGTGGCGCGATCATGAGCGCGCGCTGCAGGCGGCTCGGGTGGTCAATGACACCGTGATCTATCGCGCGCAGCTCGCTGCGGTCTACGAGGCGGTCGGTGCCACCCCGCGCATCGCGGCGCGCTTTGCGGCGCTCGCGCTCGGTGCGCGCGACACGGCCGCGGCATCACGATGGCTCGGTGCGGTCGCGGCCATGGGCACACCGCTCGACAGCGCGATGCTGGGGGAGTACGCTGCGCTCGCGGGGCCGCGCGCGACCGCAGCGCTGCTGTCGATGCGCGCACGTGCTACAGGCAATGCCGGCGCGCCGGCGCCGATATTCCGACTCCCGGATCCAAACATGATCTCGGAGGACATCGCTTGGGACGCGCCGCGATCGCGCCTGCTCGTGAGCTCCGTGCGCCAGGGCGGCGTGTACGCGAGGAAAGTCGCGAGTGATGCGCGAGGGTTCACGAAGTTCGATGCGGACAGCAGTTGGGGATTCTTCGCGCTTGGCGTCGACTCCGCTCGGGGAGTACTCTGGGCGACCACGGCCGCGCTCCCCATGGCCGCGCACTACGCCGCGAGTGACTCCGGGCGCTCGGCACTGCTGAAATTCGACCTGGCGACCGGACGGCTTCGCGCGCGCTACTCCGTACCCGACAGCGAGGCGCATGCGCTCGGTGATCTCACGATCGGACCGAATGGCACCGTCTACGTGTCCGACGGGCTCGGGTCCGGCGTGTACGCGCTCGATGCAGGGAGCGCGTCGCTCCGCATGCTCGTGCCGCAAGGAGTTTTGGAGTCACCGCAAACTCCGGCGCTGTCGAGCGATGGCGGCACGCTCTACGTGCCCGACTACTCGATCGGTATCGCCGCGGTGCGCGTCGCCACCGGTGCGGTGACCTGGATCGCACACTCCGATTCGCTCGCGCTGACGGGGATCGATGGGCTTTACCGCGTCGGCCGCGATCTCATCGCCGTGCAGAATGGACTCGAGCCGAATCGAATCATGCGTCTCGCGCTCGACGCGACGATGCGGCGCGTGGTGCGCGCGACGACGGTGGCGCGCGGACCAAGGGCGCGCGAGCTCACCCACGCGACGTTCGTGGGCGGCTGGCTGTACTTTCTACGCGGCAGCGGTTGGGATCGCGTCGCCGATGACGGGACGATGACCCAGGCTTCTCCGAGCACCGGGCCCGAGGTCGTGCGCGTGCGGCTCCGGCCCTAGCTCCCGTTCGCCGCGCTCGCGCCGCTCCCGCAGCGCGAGGGGAATGCGCTCGCCGTGGGCGCTACCCCCGCCATGTAGAGGCGTCGGATGATCGGCACCGGCAATGCTCCGTAGAGGAGCACCGTGTCGTGATAGCGGCAGAGATTGAAATTTCTTCCGTCGCGCCGCTGCACGTCCTGTCGCAGTCGCGTCCACTCCTCGACGCCGGCGAAGTACGCGTTGAGCTGCACATAGTCGAGCTGTGCGCGCTGCAATTTGGCCTCGGCCTCGGGCCGCTCCTGGAACGCGTCGCGCATCATGAAGGCGACCGCGGAATCGCCGGGCATGTTCCGGGTGTGAAGTCGAATGTCGATGATGACGTTGGTGTAGATGCGCAGCATTCCCTTGAGATCGGTGAGCTTCATTTTCACCGGATCGCCGCCGTCGATGTGTGCATCGTACATCATCACGTGCTCGGCGTATACTGCCCACCCCTCCACGTACGGCGTGTTCGAGTAGATCGAGCGAAGGAGGCGGCGCCACTCGGGCGTCAGCAGGTTCGCGTAGGCGCCCTGCACGACGTGCCCTGGAATTCCCTCGTGCATGGTGAGGTCGAGCATCTTGTACGTGTTGTACTCGCGCAGCTTCGCGTCCGCCCGATCGCTCGTCCACGCCGCGGGAATCGGAGTGACCCAGAAAAAGGTCGCGAGCGTCGGATTGAGCGGAGGCGCGAACACCGCGCCGGCGACGCCGTAGACGCCGCGCATGAACTCGGGCGTCGCGATTACCTGCAGATTCGGAAACGAGTCCAGCGACACGGTTCGCTGCTCACGCACGACCGTCGTGAGCGCCGCCACGTCGACACTCGCCTGCTGCAGCAGCGAATCGCGATTCGCGTGCTCACCGCCGATGTGCGCGAGGGTCTCGCTCACGATCGCATTGAGCACCGCAGTCGAGTCCCCCTCGTGCTTGTGCGCTGGAAACCACTTGTCGTGGAGCGGTCGCGCGAGCACGAGCATCTCGGCTCGCGTCCGCCGCATGCTGTCCTCGGCAATCCTGAGTGCTTCGTCGGGAGTGAGCGACACCGCGAGCGAGTATTTCCACTTCGCGTTGAACAGTCCGGCCCCCGACCGCCAGTCGACGGTGCCGCGCTTCGAGAGCGTATCCTTGACGAACTTCTGAAACTCGGTGAGCGACGCGATTGCCGCCGGCGCAACCTTCCCGTAGCGCGCCTGCGACGGCGTGCCGCGCGCGAACGTCGCGCCCATGTCCTTCACCAACGCGGTGACGCCGTCGGTCTCCTCGAGCGCGACCTTCGTGTAGATCTCGTTCGTCGCGCGAAGATTGCGCCGCGCCACCGCGAGAAACGCAGGCACGCGGGCCACGCGCGCCGTCAGATCCGACGCACGCGTGTTCCTGTCGGCGTATTCGAGCGAGATATTGGCGAAGAGCGAGTTGCCGAGGTCTTCGGCGTACATCTGCGCCTTGTATTGGTGAAAGCGCTCCTTCGCGAGCCCGAACAGCGCGAACGCGGCGGCGTTGGCGACGACATCGTAGTCCGCCTGAGTCTGCGGATCGAGCTTCGCGCGATCAATCGCGGCGAGCCTGGTCCGCACGCGAATGAGATATGCCCGCTGCTTCGAGATCGCTTCCGGCGAGAAGCTATCGAGCAGTGAGTCGAGATGCGCTCGGCGGCCGGTGTATGGGTCCGTCCAGTCGTGCAGCCCGGCCTGCGTTGCGGACGCCGGCGAGAAGGCGAGTGAGGTGAAGACGAAGTCACTCGCCAGAGCCGGGAAGCCGGTGAGGGCGCTGTCGCCTTTCTGCGCGTGCGCCGAGCCCACCGGCGCGAGTAGCAGTGCGGCGGCGAGCGGGAGTGCGAATCGGATGGTCGACATGGTGCACGGATGATGAGGCGAAGTGAGGACGCCGCGCAAGAATCCGGAGGCTCCTCCCTTCCCGTACAGGTCCCGGGCTACAGCCGCGTTGCCGCGATCTGCGCGAGCTTCACCGCACCGTCGTAGTCGGTCGACGATGACTTGAACTGAAAGTCGACCATTTGATCGCCCTTCACAAAGACGAGCGTATTCGTTGCGCTCGTCGTGATCTGGTCCCACTTGCCCTTGAGCGTGTCGGGCGCCTTCGCGCCGCCGAGCACGCCGGACACCATGTTGCCGACCCCGGCCATCATTTTGAATTGCATTGCGCCGCCGCTGTATGTCGGCGTCACGACGAGCACCCGGTGCTTGCCGGTGAAATACGAGCAGCTCGATCCATTGGCGTGTGCGAGCGAGGAGCCCTCGCGCGAGCGATACGGCGCCATCTTGAGCGGACCGAGCACGGCCTCGGCTTCGGGGCGCGTGATGAGCGAGCACGGATCGGGATCGCTGTGCGGTGCGGTGAGATCCTTCGGGTCCTGCGCGAACGGGAGATCCGCGACCTTGTCCATGACGGCCGCGGCCAGCTTCATTCCCTTTTCGCTCTCGCCGAATGCGAAGATCTGCGCGGTGATGCGCCCCTCGCGCGCCATCGTCAGCCCGCCGGGGACGCCGCTCACGTAGTCCCATCGGCCATCGACCATGGAGTCGCCCTTCGACTCCTTGTCCTTGAACACGGCCTGAATGTCCGGCACGCCCGAGAAGCCCGCCTGGATCGCGCCCGCGTCGTCGAGCTCCAGCTGAAGGGCGACCGTGCGCTTCACGTATTCGGATTTCGGCGTCATCTCGTACATGCAGCCATCGCCGTCCGGCTGTGCGACCGGATTCTCCGCGCTCCGCACGCGCACGGGATCACCCGTGAGCGGCTCACCGAAGATCCTCTCCACCTCGGCGCGCGTGATCCAGTCGCACGGCGCCTTGTTGTACTGAACCGTGGGCATCGAAGCCGACTGCGCGGCGGCCTTCGAGTTCCCGCTGGCGGCGGCCTTGTCACCCTTGCTGCAGGCCAGCAGCGCGACTGACAGCGTGGCTGATGCGAGCGCGAGCGTGGCGGTGCGAAGTGGGTGCTTCATGCGGGATCTCCCGGAGGTCAGCGGGGATGCTAAGGCGCCACCTGTAGCGTGCGCCGGCGGGCGGGCTCTCCCGTGCGTGCCGGGCATCGTTGCGCGCACTCGTCGTCTGTCGTATGGTCCAAGCCCGAGCGTTTCCGCGCGCAGCTGAATATATCTTCACGAGCGGCAGCCACCAGATGGGGTCGTCAAATAACGGGGCGATTGCGCAGGAAAGTGGGAGAGCGATGACGGATCGAAAGCCAAGTGATGAGGAGATCGATGTCTATGGACTCTCGGATCGCGGCAAGGTGCGCGCGAAGAACGAGGATCACTTTCTGCTCGCATCCGTGCATCGCCGCGTCAACGTCATCGACACGAACCTCGCGGAGTCGGATCGGCTCCCGCTCGCCGATCAGCGACTCGCGTTCATCGCGATGGTCGCTGACGGCGTGGGCGGGGCTACCGGCGGTGAGCGCGCCAGCGCGATCGCCCTCGAGACCGCGACGAGATACGTCGTGAGCTCACTCGACTGCTACGATCGCGCCGAAGCGGCCGATGGCTCGATGACTCCCGCGCTGCAGGGCGCGGCGCTCAGATCGCACGAAGCGGTGCTCGAGCAGGCCAGCGCGGAGGGCGACGGCGTCCGCATGGCGACGACGCTCACACTCTGGATGGGCGTGTGGCCGTGGTACTATCTGCTGCAGGTGGGCGACTCCCGCTACTATCTCTATCGCGACGGCCAGCTCTCGCAGATCACCACCGACCAGACGATCGCGCAGGATCTGATCGATCAGGGGGTGTTCACGCGCGAGATCGCCGAGCGATCACAGTTCAAAAACGTGCTCTCGAGCGCGATCGGCGGGGAATCATCGCTCCCCGTGATTACGCGGCTGCGCGCGGATTGGAACAACGTGCATCTCCTGTGCACGGACGGGTTGACGAAGCACGTGCCGGATGAGCAGATCGCCGAGCGGCTGTCGACGATGACGTCGTCGAAGCAGGTGTGCGAGCAGCTGATGCAGGACGCGCTCGACGGCGGCGGTACGGACAACATCACGATCGTCGTCGGGCGGGCGACACCAAAGGCGTCGACTCAGCTCATGGGATGAAGATGATCGCGCAGACCACGATGACGAGCACCGCAACGGTGTAGATCGTGAGCGCGCGTGAACGCCATTGCATGTAGCTGGAGTAGCGCGTCTCATCGAGCCAGACGCGCCCGTCGGGAGTCGCGACCAGCGCGCGCTTCCTCGAGAAGCGCTTGAAGATCTGCCGCTGCGCCCGCGCCGGCCACGCGGGGGGCGCGATCGCCGACTGCGGAGTCACGGCGTTCGCGACGCGAAAGGTCTCGACGACCTGCTGTTCGATCCGAAAGAGCTGTCCGACGAACGTACCCATCGCGGGCTCCGCGTGCGTGTGAGTGGCGTTCGTGGTCAGCGATTGAAGTCGAGCACTGTAGGAAGCGCCGCGAGCGCGAAGAGGAGCGTGAGCGCGCATTGTAAAATCCCGCCGTCGATGTCCCGTTTCCGAAAGCGCAGAAAGGAGCTGCCGAACCCATAGAGCACGGTGGCAGCGTAGACGATCGGAAGAAAGGCGCCGTACATCTTCGCGGCGATGCCGGTGGGGTTCATCCCGGCCCAGATCGCGCTGCCGATGAGCAGTCCCATGATGCCGAAGAACAGCACCCAATGCTTCGTCGGCGCGTCGCCGGCGTTCGGCGGAAGGCCGCCAGGACTGAGCGTCGCTCCGCAGGAGTCGCAGTTGATGTTGGCGGACGGATTCGCAATGTGCCAGTGTGGACAGGCAACCCACTCGGAGCTTGCGTCGATCGGAGCTGACATGGTGATCGGGACTGGAGTTGCCCTCCGCCTTCGCGCGACGGGGCTTCACCTCCAATAGCGCAATCGCGCGGCTCCAGGGCTCACGCGCGAGACGATGCAAACGCGGGCGCCCAATCGGGGCGCCCGCGCTGCCGTCAATAGACGACAGCAAAATCGTCTCACTCTCCGGCGTAGGTCACGTGGAGGTAGGTGCCGAGCCGGGTGTTGTAGGCGAGATAACATCCCGAGTCGTCCGGATCGTCGTAGATGATCACGTTGTCGCTATCCCAGTACCACGCATCCGCGTAGCCGTAGTCATACGCAGCGACGCGGAAATAGAAACCGCGAAAGAAGAAGCGATCGCGACCGCCCCCCTCGAGGCGCCACACGTGTCGCGGTCCGATGTAGTCGTGCGAGAAGCCACCGTGCCACCCGTAACCGACACGATAGCCCGGCGATGTGCGATAAACACGATCGCGATCGTCGTATTCGGTGCGATAGTGCGTGTCGGTGCGATAGCGATCGTTGCGATCGTTGCCGTGGTAGCTGCGATCGTTGCCGTTATAGCTGCGATCATTGCGATCGTTGCGATTGTTGCCGTTATAGCTACGGTTGTTGCCGGTATAGCCGCGATCGTTGCCGTTATTGTTGCGATCGTTGCTGTTAGAGCTTCGGTTGTTGCCGGTATAGCCGCGATCGTTGCCGTTAGTGTTGCGATCGTTGCTGTTAGAGCTTCGATCGTTGCGAGCGCCGCCAGAGTTGTAGCCGGCATCAACGCGCGTGTTCATTGGCTCCGCCGGGCGCGCGCTCGAGCGATCCCGATATTCGGGACGCGTACTGTTGCTCTGCCGTGCGCCCTGCTCGTACGCGCGGCCACGGTTACCTCGATCGCCATGCGAATCGGCTCGCGCATTCCCCATGTCGCGCTGCGCGCGCTCCTGATGACCGCGGTTCTGCTGCTCCCCCTCGTTCCCGCGGCGCTGCGCGTGCGCGACAGCCGGCAGGACAAGCGCGATCGCAAACAGTCCAAGGATCCTTGTCATACGAGTACCGCCTGGTTGACGAATGCTGTGGCTGACGACTGAAGCTCCTTCGGCCCTGCCGACGCAGAGCAGTTGGTGAACATTTGATACACGCGGCTGGCTGTGGTGGTCCCTCCCCCGTAAATTCTCCGGGGCGGAACTTTTTCGTAGCACGGCAGTGGAATCCGAGCAGTTGAAGGGGCAGCTTCAGGCAACGCTCGGTGAGAGCTACACCATCGAGCGCGAGCTCGGTGGAGGGGGTACGTCGCGCGTCTTTCTCACCACCGAGAAGACGCTCAATCGCCGCGTGGTGGTGAAGGTGCTGCCCCCCGAGCTTGCGCACGCCGTGTCCGTCAAGCGCTTCCGCCGTGAGATCGCGATGTCGGCCCGCTTGCAGCATCCGCACATCGTGTCGGTGCTCACCGCGGGCGAGATCGACGGGCTTCCCTGCTATACAATGCCGTTGATCGACGGCGAAACGCTCCGCTCGCGTCTGACACGCGAGGGCGAGCTCCCGCTGGTGGACATCGTGCGCATCCTGCGCGATGTCGCCGGCGCGCTCGCCTACGCTCACGAGCATGGCGTCGTGCACCACGACATCAAGTCCAATCGCGTGCTGCTCACCCGACAGCACGCCTGGTCGCGGACTTCGGCGTCGCAAAGGCGCTGTCCAAGTCGACGATGGCCTAACCGCAACTGAATATTTTGCGGATGGCATGGCGGACGAGCTGACGACCGCGCTCGCACGCGTGCCCGGGCTCAAGGTCGCCGCGCGCAGCTCGGCATTCACCTTTCGAGACCAGACCGTGGGAGCGCAGCACGTGGGTCAGATGCTGCACGTGGGCGATGTGCTCGAAGGGAGCGTGCGGCGCGAGGGTGGCCGCCTCCGCGTGACCGCGCAGCTCGCGAACACGGTAACCGGCCTCGCAGTGTGGAGCGAGTCGTACGAGCGCGAGATGAAGGACGTCTTCCAGGTGCAGGACGAGCTCACGCACGCGATCACCGCGGCACTGTATCCCACGTTATCGAACGAGGCGCACGATTCGGCCGAGGGTGCGCGGCTCGCCGTGGCGCACGCCCTGCGCGGCACGAGCGACCTTTCGGCGTACGATCTCTTCCTGCAGGGGCGCCACTACTTCGGCTCTGGTGGAGCGCCGTCGCTATGGAAGGCGATCGGCTTCTTTCAGCAGGCAATCGCTGCGGATTCCACGTTTGCACGTGCGCACGCGACGCTCGCGATGTCGTACGATCTGCTCCCCGATTACGGTGGCGCGCGAGCCGACTCGGTGATTCCGCTGGCGGAAGCAGAGGCGTTGCAGGCGCTGGCGCTCGACTCGGGATTGGCCGATGCGCATCTCGCGCTGGGGGACGTGCGCGTGCATCAGTGGCGCTGGGCCGATGCGGAGCGCGAGCGCGATCGCGCGTGTCACTCGATCCGTCGAATCCCACCGTCCACCTGTGGCATGCAGAGCTGCTGCTGGGGATGGGAGATGTGGGCGCTGCGGTCGGGCATGCCAGGATGGCATCGCAGCTCGACCCGCTCTCCGCGGTGACGAACCAGACCCTGAGTCGCACGCTGCTCGATGCGCGCAACTACGACGAGGCGGCGAAGGCGGCGCGAGCGGGTCTCGCCTTCGATTCGACGTTCAGCGGGTTGTACGTGACTTTGATGGAGTCCGAGCTGCTGGGAGGACACGCGGACAGCGCAGCGAGCGTCGCGGATCGCGCGCTGCGCGGAAGGGGCTCGGTGTGCGGAGCGCGGCGGTGTGGGCGTACGTGCGCGCGGGACGGAGGAAGAGCCGGACTGGAACGGGCTGGCGTGCGATCCCACGTACGATGCGCTGCGGAGGGACGCGCGCTTCGTGGCGATGATGACGCCGACGGGGATGAGGATTTGTAATACGGGCTAGCCCGCGCTCAACCCGGCGATCGCGATCGCCGGCACTCCCGGACACCAGCCAACGGCGCGATAGCCGCAGTGGCGACAGTCGTTCGCGCTCTTCGCGAGCGACGGCGGCTCGACGTCCAGCTCCTTCAACGTTGCGCGCAAACGGGCCGATAGCGCGGCGCGCGACTCATCCGTGAGCGAGCCACCGATCTGCGTCGCAATCGCCGTGAACTGAAAATCAAAAGCTGCGACTGGGCGTCCGCCGATACCCTCGAGTGCCGCGACGTAGACCGCCTTCTGGATGGCGTACTGTTCGGCCTTGAAGGCGGCGGCATCCGGATCGCATTGACTCGTCTTCACGTCGACCACCCGGTACCCGTCCTCACCTGGCGCGACGAGATCGATTTTCCCTTCGATGTACGTGTCGGCATCCACGATGTGCAGGAAGGCAAGCTCGCGCTGCGCACCCGCCGCGTCGAGGACGGCGCGGTAGCCGGGCTGCTCGAGCGCGGCTCGCAGCTCGGCCGCGATCTCCGCACGATAGCCCGTCCCCTCCGTAGACTCGGGCGATGGTGCGCCGGGATCGTGCCGGCGCACGGCATCCGCGAGCAGCGTGTCGAGCTCTTCATTCTCGCGCAGGCGCTCGAGCACATCGTGTACGATGAGTCCCCGCTTGATCGCGTTGATCTCGCCTGCCTGCCCGCCGTGTGTCGCGCCCGGGACGATCTCGGGCTCGCGAATTCCGACGACGTACTTGTACCAGTGGCGGCGCGCGCATCGTTCCTCGGAGAGAAGCTCGGTGGCGGAGTGGCGCGAGCGGCCGGACGCGACGCGAATCGGGATCGATGGCGGGGTGAGCAACCAAGGATCGAGCGCGCCGCGATCGGGCACGATGGCGCGCTCCGGCGGCTCGACCACCTCGACGACGGTGACGATGGCCTCGTACTCGCGCGAGTCGGCGGCGCTGTAGCGTTCGCGTGGCGATGCACCGATTGCCGGAAAGATCAGTTTCATCGCGTCGGCGGCAGACGCAAAGGTGCGAACCGGCGCCCCGCCATTCTTCTCCCGCTTGCCGGCCTCCCCACGCGACTTCTTGGAGCTCCCCGCCGGCACGCACACCACCAGCCGGTCCTTCGCGCGCGTCGCGGCCACGTACCACAGGCGCTTCGTCTCCGCATTCCGCTCATCCTTTAGCAGTGCGATCACTGCCGCGCGAGCTCCGTCGATTGCATCGCCGTCTCGTTGTTCCTCCGCTTCCGGCGCATCTCCATTCTCGCCTTCATCGTCGTCGGCCTCACCGAGCGAGATACGTGTGTCGCTGACCACCATCGATGACAATCGGTTCGGCAACTTGCGAACGAGATCACACCAGAATACCACCTTCCACTCGAGCCCCTTCGCGCTGTGGATCGAGCTGATCGTCAGAACGTCGTCGCTTTCGCCGTGGAGCCTCGCATTTCCCTCCTTCACCTTCAGCTCGCGCGCGCTTTCGACGATTTCGAGAAAAGCGCCGAGGCTGATGTCCGGGGTCGATTCCGCGATGCGGAGAAATTTGCGGACGTTGGCGATCGCCTGAGGGCCGGACTGCTCCATCAATGCGAGGTGCGCGAGATACGCAGTGTCGAGGAGCAGCTCGTCGAGGAGCGCCGACGTCGAGATGCGGTCGCGCAGCCGGGAGAGGCGCGTGATGAGCTCGACCGCCGTGAAAAGCAGCGCGCGCTCGTGTTCATCGGGGACGGCGATGAGACTTTCTGCGAAGAGCAGCGGCCAGATCGGCGACGAGAGCCCGTTGGCGAGGCGGAGAAGTGTTTCGTCGGTAACCCCCACGAACGGACTGCGCAGAAAGCCCATGAGCGCGCGATCATCGTTGGCGTTTCTGATTGTCTCGAGCGCGACGATGAGGTCGACGATCTCGCGCTCCTCGTAGAACCCCTCGGCGCGAAGCGCGTAGGTGGGCACGCCGGCCTCGCGCAGCGCGCCCTCGTACGTCGCCACATCCGTCCACCCGCTCAGCAGCACCGCCATCTCCGACCACTTCGCCTCGCGGCTTTCATGCAACTCGACTGCGCGCCGCGCAACCGCGCGCGCCTCGCTCTCGCGGATCACCTCGGCCTTGTGCGCGCACCCGTCATCCTTGGCGGGAACGGTGAGAAGCTCCACGGCGATCGGCGAGTCGCTCACGCGAACCGGCGTCACGGGAGCGTACGAAACCTCGAAGTCCCGCAGCGCATCCGAGGCGCCGATCGGCTCGTCGAGCAGTGTGCCGATCACGTGATCGACGAAGCCGAGCACCGCGGGGATGCTGCGCCTGCTTCCGGTGATCGGCACCACGATCCCCCACCCGTTCTCACGGAAGTCGTGCTCGACGCTCTTCCAGCCGCGCACATCCGCTTTGCGGAAGCTGTAGATGCTCTGCTTGGGGTCGCCTACGAGCATCAGGCGCGTGGAGTCGGGTGCATCGCTTGCGGGATCCGCGAGCAGATAGGCGATCTCGCGCTGAACCGGATCGACGTCCTGGAACTCATCGATGATGAGCACGCGGATGCGTCGCCTCAACGACTCGCGAACGGCGCTGTCGTCGCGGATGAGATCGCGCGTCCACGTGACCATGCGATCGAAGTCCATCTCGCCGCGGTCGCGGAGTTGCACGGCGAAACGCGCCTCGGCCCGCGCCGCGAGCGAGATGAGCGCGCGTTCGCGCGGTGGAAGCTCGTGCGCGCCCGCAACGATGGCGCGGAGATGATCTCCCTGGTCGAGCAGCTCGGCGGACCATCCCTCTACATCGCGCGCGGAATACTCGGCGAGCAGCTCGACGAGACCGTCGACGCCGTCGGGCTCCCCCGGAGCGCACTCGAGCGCGCGCAAGAGCGCTTCCCGCACACATTCCGCGCGGCGCGCCTTGCTCTGGGGCTCGTCGAGCAGCACGAGTCCGGGAGCGAGGGATGCGCGCAGGGCAAATTCGCGGAGGATATCACCGCAGAAAGCGTGGATCGTACCGACGCGTGCATTGTCGACGCGGTAGCTGTCGTCGCGACGGCCGGCGGCACGCAGCCCTGCTCGCAGCTTTTCCTTGAGCTCGGCCGCGGCCTTGTTGGTGTACGTGATCGCGGCGATCTGATCGAGCGCGAGCGCGGGTGAGTGGATACTCTCGCGCGTCTCGACGCCCATCAGGTAGAGGATGTGCGAGACGACGGTGAACGTCTTGCCAGTGCCAGCGCCCGCAGCGACGAGCATGTGCTGCTCGGTCTCACGTATCGCAACCCACTGCTCGTCGCTCGGACGCGGGTTTTCCCTGGTAGTGGCTTCGGTCATCGATTGGATACCGGACCGCCAGGGATGCGGCAGATGTCGCGGCCGTGACACCACGGCGGACAGCTGCACTTGCCGGGAGGTCCCGCCGGAAATTCCCCGCGGCGCGCGCGTTTCACGTGGTCGATGACGGACTCGAGCGCAGCGGTCATCTTCTCGTCGGCGGCGCTCATCGGCTTGATCTCGTGCGTCTTCCTGTCGACGGTAATCAGATCGAGCTGCAGAACGTCCTTCGGCGTCGTGAGGGCCAGGTATCCCGCGCGAGCCATCTGCGTTTCCGGTCGCATCTTGCTCAACGCGAACGCATACAGCGGTACCTGCAGCACGATGCCTTCGGCCCAGGCGGCCGCTCGCCCGCCTCCCGGCGTGGAGCCCACCGTCGTCTTGTAGTCGGCGGCGACGATATACTGCCCTTCGCCAACCCGATCGTCGACAGATACCTCGACCCGATCGATCGACCCGCGATAGCGGATACGAACCCCCGAGCGCTCGAAGACCATCTCCTCGAATTTCAGCTCGTGACTTTCGACGCCCGTGCGAATCATGGCGGGCGCCTTTCGCTTCCGCGTGACGGGATCGGTCATCTCCTCGTGCAGCGCGATCTCCCACTTCAGATAGCCGCGCACGATTCGCGAATATTCGTTGCGCTTCGCCTCGAGCAACGCCCCGTGTCCCAACCGCCCGCGCGCCGCGTAGCCGTCGACGACCCGTGACACACAGCTCGACGCGAGCTCGAGCGCCCACGCCGAGTCCGATGCCTGCAGAAACACCGGCCCGCCGATGCGCTCCTTCGCGCTGTCGTAGAAGAGCTTGAGCGCATCGTGCAGCAGCGACCCACGCGTCGCAGGGTCGACGTCCTCATCGAGATCCGTCAGCTTCTCGATGCGCAGCAGACGCTTCGAAAAATACGCCCATGGGCATTTGGCGAAATCCTCGAGCTGCGAAGGGCTCCACAGCCGCTCATCCCCGAACTCCTTCGCAAGCCATGCGACCAGATCCGGCGCCTCGATGCGCCCGTTGTACCTGCTCGGCGACCTGTCGAGCCGTGCATACTCGATCGTCGCCCCGCGCATCGCCACCTCGGGACCATCCATCTCACGATAGAGCGACACGCCGGGAAGCACCACGGCCGCGGCCGGAATCTCGCGTCGCTCCACAGTCGCGACCTCCTCGAGCTCGTCGACGAACGCCGACGCGATCACCTCCCGCCCAGCGCCATCCAGTCGCGAGTACGACATCGTGAAGCCTCGACGCGCTCCCGCGACGATCACGCGAAAGAGCTCGCGCTCGCGCTCGTCCCACACGGCGTTGCGCTCCAGCGGAAGCCCAGCGGCCGCGAGTGAGTTCCGATCCGCATCGTCGAAGATCGGGGATGTCGGCGCAGGCTTGGGAAACGCTCCGGCCTCCATTCCGGTTAGAAAGACGAAGTCGAAGGAGCGGTACGCGGCCGCGAGCGCCTCGAGCACCTGCACGCCGCGATGGACGGGTGTCCAGATGGGGACATCGCCCGTGAGGAAATCGCGCAGCTGCGAATTGAATTGTGCGGCAGTCAGCGCACGCCCATCCCCGCCGTGCGCGGTGACCGCATCGTGCCACTCGCCGACGATCGATGTGATCGAGCTCCATCCCGCGAGATCGAGTCGGACGATGTCGATGCGATCGTCCGGTACCGCGCGCACGCCGGCCAGAACCTTCCATGGATCAGTTGCGAGAAAGTCGCGAAGCCACGACAGCCACTCGAGCACGGTGCGTTCGCGATCCAGCGCGCGAGCCTCCGCTGCGAACGCGCGGAAGGCATCGCGGACCGCCGTCACGCGCGACGCGGCCGGAAGTGGCCGCCCGCGCCGCTCGGACGGGTCCTCGAGATCCGCTCGAGAAGCCTTCCGCTCGAGCTCTGCGAACGCCGCCTCCCACGCATCGAGACCAACCACGAGCGTCCGATAGCCAATGGCGTTGAGCACCGCAGCATCGAGCCCGCCCGCGAAGTACGGCTGATACGCGAGCTCCGCGAGCCCCGCGCGCGTCCAGCCGTCGGCAGCCGCGGCGAAGAGCGACGCGATTGCGCGTACCACGGGGATCGACGTGAGCATCATGCGCTGCCGCGCCGTCGCGGGTACTCCCACCCGCGACAGCGATGCCAGGGCGCGATCGACGTTGGGACGCGCCTCGCGCGTCACCAGCGCGATACGATGCGGCGGCGTCCCCCCGTTCACGAGCGCACGAATCTCGAGCGCCACCTGATCCATCTCGCGATCGATGTCCGGCGCGACCACGAGCGTCGCACATCCAATGCGCTCCAGCGGACGAACCGCCGCGAACAGCGACCCCACCGGGGAGCCCGCTCGCTCGTCGAGCCGCTCCCATTCAGCGTCCAGCTCGCCGAGCGGAAGCTCGACGGAGCTGTAGAGCGTTACCGAATCGATCGCAGTCGACTCGGTGAGCGCGCGCAGGAGAGGGAGCCAGCCACGTTTCAGATCCTGCAGGCCGACGACGCGGATCTCGCGTCGCCCCCGTAGCGCGCCCGCGAGATCAGCAGTGCCGTCGCGCAGCGCGCGCGCGCAGTGCATCCACTGATCACGACCATCCGCCTTGCCGAGTCGCACCAGCTCGGCGCGGTACGCCTCGTAGACGCGCGCGAGATCATCGTCGCGCCGCATCTCGAACGCGTCACGCCCCACACGCGCGCCCAGCGCGCGCCCGAACGCCTCGACGCCCACGTCCTCGGCGATCATCTCGCCGAAGAGACGATCGATGTGACTCACGAAATCGTCGCAGCGATCGAGTCTGCCGAACAGCTCCACGCCGTGCTCGCGCACGAGACGCGTCAGCAGCACCAGCCGTTCGTACTCACCGAGTGTCGTCCGATCCGGCGCGCCGATCCAGCGCGGCAGCTCGTGGAAAATGCAGAGAGGCGGATCGAACCACCCCTTGACCCCCGATTCGGCCGCCATCGCGATGACATCGTCGCGCAACCCACCCTGCCTGAGCGCAAGGAGATAGGCCACGGTTGGGAAAGGTTGTTCGATCGTCGCGGTGCGGGGCGTGAGAAATCCGTGTGCGGCCACGCGAAGCAGCTGCTCCGGATCTCTGCCAACCACAACCCGCAATCGCGCCATGACCTACCGTGTACGTGGGCGCAGAGCCTGCCCGTGAATGCAACGCCTGTCCGAAGGTTGCCCTGTCACACTGACAGTGCCGGAGGATATCATCTCCCTCGCTCGATCGCTCTTCACGTCAGCCGGAAGCCAATGCGCAAGGCGAGCCCGTCCGCAGACAAGAAAGATACCAGTGGTCGTTCCGCGAGGCTCAATCCATCCAACGTGAAGCTCCAGCGCTGGATCGATCTCGTCGCGGCTCTCCTGTCGCATCGATATGGCATCACGGCCGAGCAGCTGCGCCGCCAGGTCCCCGGCTACGGCGGCACGGCGGCGAAGGCGTCGATCGATCGCGCCTTCGAACGCGACAAGGACGAGCTGCGCGCCTTCGGCATACCCATCGAAGAGCTGAAGAGCGACACGGACGACGAGCATCGCTACTCGATCGATGCGAGGGAGATGTACCTCCCCTTCCTGACGCTCGCCTCGTCGGGGCGCACGACTCCTACCTCTCTCCCCAGAGCCGGCTATCGCTCGCTGCCGACGTTCGCTTTCGAGCCGGACGAGATGGCCGCCGTGTTGCGCGGCTCCGATCTCGCGCGTGCGCTCGGCGACCCTGCCCTCGATGCCGACATCGAGTCCGCGGTTCGGAAGCTCACCTTCGACCTGGTGCTCGCGCCTGCACTTCCGGATGCGGAGCGGCCTCCGGTCCGCATGGAGGGCGATGCGCAGCACGCGGATGCACTTCGCGGGATCGGCGAAGCGCTCCTTCGTCGCAAGCGCGTCACCTTCTCCTATCGCACGATCGGCCGCGACGATGCGACCGCGTCCAGAACCGTCGAGCCGTATGGCCTCTTCTTCCAACAGGGACACTGGTATCTCGCGGCGCACGATGTCGAAAAGGAGGGCGTGCGCAACTTTCGCGTGAGCCGGATGACTGATGTCGTCGCGAGCACCGCGAAGCATCAGACCCCCGACTTCAAGGTCCCATCGACCTTCCGCCTCACCGAGCACGCCGTATCGCGCGAGCCATGGGAGATCGGCGAAGGAGATGCGGAGGAGATGATCCTCGAATTTCGTGGAGACGGCGGTGCCGCGCGCGCGGCCGAGAAGCTCGGCGGTGCGATCCCGGGTCAGCCGAGGCGACGCGCGTTCCAGGTGCGAAGGCGCGATGCCTTCGTCCGCTGGACGATCTCCTTCGCCGGCGAAGTCGTTCCGGTCGCCCCCGCGTCGCTCGTCGACGAGTATCGTGTGGTGGTGGCGCGCACGCTCGCGCTCTACGGCGATTCCGCGCCATGACGACGGAAGCCTCGGCTCGCCTCCGCCGTCTGCTCGCCGTGCTCCCGCTCTTCGCCGAGCGCGGTGAGGTGTCGCTCGCCGAGCTCGCGCGGCGCACGGGCGTAAACTCGGAGGCGCTGCTCGATGATCTGAGCGCGCTCACCGACCGCGATGACGTGCCCGGTGGGTTCATCGACAGCGTTGGCATCGAGCTCGGCGCCGAGAGCGTCGTGATCCGCGCGTCGCACTTCCTTCGCCCGATGCGGGTCACCGTCTCCGAGCTCTGCGCGCTCGAGCTGGGCGTCGCAATGCTGCGATCGACATCGATGCCCGACGAATGGGCCGCGATCGATCGCGCCCGCGCGCGCATCCGCAAGCTGCTCGTCAAGCTCCCACTCGACGACGCGCCGCTCCCCTGGCACTCGACGCCTCCGTCGGGAAGCGACTCGCCGCTGCTCGCGACGATTCGCCAGGCGATCGCGGAGCATCGCACCGTGAAGATCGGCTATCGCGCAAGCGAAGCTCGCGAGACGTCGGAACGCGTCATCTGGCCGCTCGGTGCCGTCCCATCGCACGGTACCTGGTACGTCGTCGGTGCGGTGAGCGATGGGCGCGAGCTACGCTTCTACCGCCTCGATCGCATCGAGTCGGTATCGCTGCTCTCCGAGTCATTCGAGGTGCCGGCTGATTTCGTGCTCGAGCACGTGCTCTCGAATGGTCGGCCGTTCAGCGGCCGCGAGGTCGCGACGATGCGCGTGCGCTACTCCCCGCGCATCGCGCGGTGGATCGCAGAGCGCGAAGCGGCGCCGATCGATGACGATGGGTCGATTACCGTCTCACATCAAGTTGCCGATCGCGATTGGGCAGTGCGGCACGTGCTGCAGTACGGGCCCGATGCCGAGGTGCTCGAGCCGGCAGAGCTGCGAGCCGAGATTGTACGGCGGCTCGCCGCGATGCTGCATTGATAGCGACAACGTGGACCCTCGGATTCGCCACTACGCCACACTGCGCCCCAATTTCTGCGCGAGCGTTTCGGGGGAGGTCGGCACCGGCGGCCGCTCGAACAGCTCCGAGATCTCGGCGTCGATGATCTCGAGGCGGCCATTCACGGGGATGCGTCCGTTCTGCCTGGGAATCTCGAGCCCACCCTTGTCGAGGTGGCGGATGCCGGAGAGATGGGTTCCGTAAAACTCGTAGTACGTGCCGTCGGTAAAAAAGAGAAAGATCTGTCTGTCTCCCGCCCCATGATCGTTCACGACGAGATGCTCTATGGTGCGGCCGATCAGATCCGGAAGCGCGGAGCGGAGCTTGTTCATGGTCATGCAGCTCTCCTTGTTGCCGCATGATACATCCGGCAACTGACGGTGCCCCGATCGCCACCACGCGCGTCAAAGCACCGCAAACCCGGTTGACGAACCGGCCGCCACCGCTGTCAATTTCCGTCCTTCCGGAGGAATACCGAATGACCGTACCCGCCTCGCAGCTCAATCCCTACCACAAATTCCTCGGTGATGCGCGTCCGCACGATGTGCTCGAAATGACCGCCGTCACCATCGCCCGGCTCATACGCAACAGCGACCACGCGCAGCTCACGCGCGCGCCGGCGTCCGGAAAGTGGAGCATCCGCGACATCCTCTGTCACCTGGCGGACTGCGAGGTCACCTTCGCGTTCCGTCTGCGGCAGACGATCGCAGAGGCGCACCACGTGATCCAGCCGTTCGATCAGGACGGATGGGCGAGCCCGTACCCCGCACTCGATGCGCGCGATGCGCTGGATGCCTTTGGCGCGTTCCGGCGCTGGAACATGCTCCTCATTCATGCGGTGGGGGCCAACGCGGAGTCGAAGCCCGTGGTGCACCCGGAGCGCGGCGAGATGACGTTCCGCACGATCATCGAGACGATGGCCGGCCACGACATGAATCATCTGCGGCAAATCGAGAATCTGATCTAGGCGGGGGGACGCAGTCGCCGGCTATAGCTCGAGCACCATGTGCACGTCGGCGCGCGTGTACTCGGTCCGGCCGAGCGGCACGTCCACGAAGCCAAGCGATCGATAGAGCGCAATGGCAGGCGCGAGCGAGGAGTTGGTGAGGAGCTCTACCGTCGTCGCACCGATCGCCCGCGCGTGGGCGAGCGCCGCCTCGCCGAGCGCGCGGCCCACGCCGAGCCCGCGCGTAGAGTCGGCGACGGTCATCTTGGCGAGCTCGTAGACACCTTCCGCCTCGCGCATCAGAGCAACGGTGCCAACGGCCACGCCATTGAGCTCCGCCATGAAGATGTAGCCGCCCGGCGCGAGAATGTACGTGGCCGGATCGCCGAGATCGCGCGCATCCCGCTCCTCGACCGCGAAATGCTTCTCGATCCAGGCGAGGTTGAGATCACGGAACGCCACGGCATGCTCGGCGCGATACGCGACGATCCGAAGTCCATCGTGCGGCATGAGCGGGGTCCAGTTACAGACGCTGGAGAAATTCATGGTGCGATGTCGAATGATATCGCCGCCGCCGGAAGATTTCATCGTCTCCGCTCGTGATTCCTACTTTACTCCGCTCGATACGATGAAGATGCGCCCGGAGTGATTGCCGTGGACGCCACTCCATGCGGCCGTCAGCAGGAAGTCGACACTGCCGTCGCCATCCACATCACCGATGCCGACAGCGTCGAAGCCGAAGGTGTCGCCCGGAATGCGATCGGTGTACGTCTTGAGCAGGTGCCCGTCGCGTCCGGAGTAGAGATAGACGCGTCCCCCCGATGTGGCCGCGCCGGAGTACTGCCATGCGCCCACGACCAGATCGGCGCGACCGTCGTGATCGACATCGCCCGTGGTGGCCGGCCCGATCCCGAGTCCTTCCCCTGCCGAATCGCCGGTGAGCGTGAGGAGCCGCTTCCCATCCTTCCCGAATGCACGTAGATGCGCCCGGTCGACGGACCCTTCGCGCCGTTCGTGTAGTCGGATGCGTACACGTCCGGTACGCCGTCTCCGTTCACATCACCCACGACCGATATGAACATCGCGCCGAGCGCGCGTCCGGTCGCGTCGGACTCGATGATGAACTTCGGTTTCTTCGAGAGCCCCTCGTATACGTACGTGCGTCCGACGCTCCCGCTTCCAGCCGAGGGCGCGCCCACGACCACGAAGCTTCGTTTCGCATCCGCGTAGCCGGCCACCGTACTCCCGAACGCATCGCCGGCGCGCTCGCCGGTGAGCGTCAGGAGCACGTGTCCATCCTTTCCGGAGTACACGTATGCCCGCCCGGCACCCGTGCCACCGGCGGCATTCGATGGCGCACCGACGATGAAGTCCGAATGCCCGTCGTGATCGACATCGCCCGCAGTCGAGACGTGCAAACCAAAGGCATCCGAGTCGTTCTCCGCCTTCAGCGTGAAGAGAACGTGGCCGTCCGTTCCGGAATAGATGTACGCGCGTCCCGAGTAGGGCGCGCCAGCGATGACGTCCTGCGTGCCGTCGCCGTCGACGTCACCGGCGCTCTCGACGCCGGTGCCGAGCTGCTCACCGGCCTTTCCATCGACGCTCCACAGCAGCTTCCCACTCTTGCTCGAGTACGCATACACCCGTCCCGCATTGGCGCCGCCCACGTATTTCGTCGGCGCCGAGGTCACGAAGTCGACTACTCCATCGTGATCGACGTCCCCTATCCCGCGAGCGATCCACCCGAATTGATCGCCGGTGGAATCGCCATCGATTTCACGAATCACCTTCACGTCCTCGACGAACGGCGCCGCGAAATCCTTTGCGGTGGGGAGCAGCCGCGCGTAGCGGGGATCGTGACGCAGACTCGCGTACGCGCTGTCGACCTCGAGCTGCGTCATGTCGTAGTTGTGCGTCGCCTTCGCCCGAGCGAGCAGCGCGAACGCACTGTCACTCTTCCGCTCGAGCGCGTATACGCCCGCGAGATCGAATATCGCGGCGGGTGCGTTTGGCTCCAGCGCGATCGCCTTGTCGTAGGCGTCCATCGCGCGGTCGAGCTCTCCGGTCTGCCGATAGCAGAGCGCGAGAAGGCGCCACGCGTTTGCATTACCCGGCGTCGCCGCCGTCACCCCCTCGAAAATCTTCGCGGCGCCGGCGGCATCGCCTCTGTAGAAGTGACCCATGGCCGCGGGGATGCTCGGTGCGGGCACCGTCGGCGCACCCTGCGCCAGTGCGGAGCGCCACGCGATCAACACCATTGCCGACAGGAGCGCGGTTCGGACCGCCCATCGTGTGCGAGCTCGCATCTGTTCGCCTCCCGGGTCTTTCGAGTTGCTGCAGCAACGCCTGTGCAGACGAATATGCTGACGGACTACCCACGCGACCCGCTCCAGTGCGAATTCTTGCCAGATTCTGACGCGCCATCCGGCCTCGCCGCCCGCTAATTCCTCTCCGCAAGCTTCGGCCACAGCGCCTGCAGCGTCGTCTTCGGATTCTCGCCCACGTAAATAGAGACGTCCTGCTCCTCGGGAACCCCCCAGTCGTTCACCACTTTCCCCGCGAACGTGACCGTGCCGAAGAACTTCGCCATGTCTTCCTGTGTCACGCCGAGTGAGATCACGACGGCGCCGGGCTTCTCGCCCGGCCCGAAGAACCAGTAGCTCCCCGCTGCGCTCACGACCCGGGGCAGCCCGAGCTTCGGCCCGTAGAACTCCATCGCCCCCGCCTCACCGTAGTTCTCTCCGATGAGTACGACCTGCGCGCGCTTCTCCGCTGGCAGGGAGTCGTACACATGCGCGACCGCATCCACCAGCTCGGGCCAGCCGAGCATGTCGGCATAGTCCTGCGGAAGTCTGAGCGGCGTACCCTGATTCGTCTTCGTCGTCACGCCGAGCCCCGCGCGTTCGACGTACGCGGCGGTCACTTCCTTCGAGAACAGCGGCAGCTCGATCGGCAGAAGAAAGGCACAATACGCGGCGAGGATGGCGATGCTCGCGACGCGGAGCGCGGTGGGACGGCGAGCGCTCCACCGCTCGAAGAGCACCGCACCCGCTCCGAACAGCGTAGGATAGATCGGCCCGATGTAGTAGGACTTTCCGTGCAGCACGAGCAGAAGCATGAAGGCGCCGATACACGTCCAGCCGACAACGCGATACGGGCGCATGGCGCTCGCGAGTACGAGGGAGAGTGCGCCACCCAGCGCGAGGAGCACCCCTGGGCCCCATACCAGCTGACCGAGCGCGAAGCTGAAGAACGACACGTGCGCGAGCTGCGAGCCCTGCAGCGTCTTCATCTGATCGACCACCGGATATCCGAGCGCGAGCTGCCCGGCGATGCTCGGGCTGCCGAGCGCAAAGGCGATCACTGCAGCCGCCCACGGCCAGGGAGTCAGCAGCACCTTTCGCTGCGGCGCGATGATCAGCGCCGCAACGAGCGCCGCGCCGAAGAAGAGGAGCGAGAACTTCGTGAGCAGCCCTACGCCGCACGTCACGCCCAGCACGATCCACCATCTCGGCGCCGTCGCGAGCGTGTCATCGCCCGGCGCGTCCGCACCGAGCCGGATCAGTGCGTACAGCGCGAGCGTCCACCAGAGTTGATCGAACACCACCGGCTGAAAGAGATCCGGCGCCCGCAGGAAGAGTGGCGACGTGGCGACGGCAACGGCCGCGAGGCGCTGAGCAAACTTCCCTCCGCCGAGCTCTCGAGCGATGAACGCCGCCATCATCACGAGGAGCCCCCCAGCGACCGCCGGAAGCAGGCGAATCGCCACAATCGAATCGCCGAGCAGGAATCGCTCGGCCTGCGAGATGATCGCGATGAGGGGCGGGAAGTCCATGCGCCACAGCCGCAGGTGCCGCCCCATGGCCATGTACAGGAATTCGTCGCGCTGAAAGCCGAACGGCGAGAACCAGTTCACGACGACGTGCAGCGCGAACGAGATCGCGCTGAGCGCCGCGATGCTGCGCGCGGCATACGGCTGGCGGCCCGTAGAGGAGGCCATGGTCGTCGAGGTCGTGGTCATCGTCTCCGCGAATCGGGTGGCTCGGCGCTCGCAGTCACTACGCAGTGGCGAGCGCCGAAGGTTCACTCGCGCGGCATGAACCCGAGCCAGCGGTCACGACACCTCCCGCGCGCGCCGCTCGAAGAACTCCCGCTCCACTGGATTGCGGGCGCGCAACTTCGCGGTAAGGTAGTGGCAGCGCGCGGCGTCGCCTCTGCCGAGCCGGTGCTCGAGCTCACCGAGCGCGGCAAAGTAGAACGGATATTCGGCGAGGCGTCCAGCGTCCGCTATTGCGCCGATCTCGGCGAGTCCCCGCTCGGCGCCGTCGCGCTGGGCCACCGCGATTGCACGATTGAGCGCAACCACGGGTGATGGTCGCATGGCCATGAGGGTGTCGTAGAGGGAAACGATCATCGACCAGTCTGTTTCCTCGAGAGTCCGCGCTCGAGAGTGAACTGACGCGATTGCCGCCTCGATGTGAAACTCGGTGATCGTCGTGCCGGTCGCCGAATGATCGAGAAGGCGCTCCCCCTTCGCAACGAGCGTCGAATCCCAGAGCGTGCGATCCTGCTCGTAGAGCGAGCTGAGATTCCCGCGCGCGTCGAGGCGCGCGGGGAGGCGCGCCGCGTTGAGGCACATGAGCGCAATCAGCGCGTGTGAGCCTGGAGTCGCCGTCTGCTTGTTCGCGAGGAGGAGCTCGCCCAGCCGTATCGCCTCGACGCAGAGCTCGCCGCGAACTGCCAGCTCCGGGTGCGCGCCGTGATATCCCTCGCTGAAGAGCAGGTACAGCGCGCGCTGGACGGCGGACAGACGCTCCGGCACGTCGCGATCGTCGCTGAGGTCGAACAGGCGCGTCGACCCGGCGAGCACCTTCTTGCCGCGCGCTATCCGCTTCTCCATGGCGGCATGCCCCGTGAGAAAGGCGGCGGCAACCTCGTTCACGCCGAAGCCGCAGAGAATGTTGAGCATCAGCGCCACCTGCGCGACCTCGGGGAGCTGCGGATGACAGCAGGAGAACATCATCCGAAGCTGCTCGCCGAGAATGGTGGAGTCTCCGAAGGCCTCCGCCACCGCTGGTGCGAGCGTCCACTCGCTGTCGAGCTGGCGCCGGAGCTCCGGCGCATACATCCGCGCCGTGCGCTCGCGTCGCAGGATGTCGAGCGCGCGATGCTTCGCGGTCGCCATGAGCCACGCGGACGGATTTTCGGGAACGCCACGCAGCTTCCACACCTCGAGCGCGCGACAGAATGCATCCTGCACGACATCCTCGGCGAGCGCGAGATTGTGCACGCCGAACAGCCGCGTGAGCGCGGCGACCATCCGTCCCGCTTCCCGCCGGAAGAGATGGTCGCCGGGCTCCACTACTACATGCTCATCTGCATGATCGGACGAACTTCGACGAAGCCGCCATTGTCGAAGATCGGACAGCCGGCGGCGAGCCTGGCCGCCTCGGCAATGTCCTTCGCCGACACGAGCGTGTATCCGCCAATGACGTCCTTCGCCTCTGCGAACGGGCCGTCGGTCACGGCAGTCTTCTTTCTTACGACCTTTCCCGTCGCTTCGAGTGGATTCCCCTGATCCTTGATGTGTCCCTTTGCGCCGAGCTCCTGGAGCCACGCACCCCACTTCTGCATGGACTGCTGCATTTCTTCCGGCGTGCCCATCGAGTCACCGCCGCGGTACAGGTAGAGAAAGTCACTCATGATGATCCTCCATTTGGGTGGGTCGTACGAATCATCAACGTTCGGGAATTGGTCCCCCGGACATTTTTATGGTCACGACTTCGTGGGGGTTATCGCGACTTCCCGGACCAGCTGATACATGTACTCCACCCCCTCGTAGAACGACTTGACGAGGATTCGCTCATCGCGCCCGTGGGCGCGCACGTCGTCGATGTCGATCGGGATGCCGCTGATCCCGTAGGTCGGGATGCCGATGTCGCGAAGGCGCCAGCCGTCCGTCGCGCCGGTCTCCATTTGCGGGACGACCGTAACGCCGGGCCACAATCGCTGCGTCACCTTCTCGATGGGATTCATTACTGTGGGAGTGAGCGGTGAGGCCGTGCCGGGTTTCCCTGAATCGATTGCCGTCACCTTCACGGAGTCGTCGGCGACGACGCGCACGAGTACCCCACGCACTTCGGCCGGAGTCTCGCCGGGAAGAATGCGGCAGTTCACGAGCGCCCGCGCGGATTGCGGGAGCGCATTCGGGGCGTGCCCTCCTTCCAGCATCGTCGGCACGCACGTCGTGCGGAGCTGCGCGTTGTAGAACGGCGATGCGGAGAGGCGCACCGCGGCCAGTGAATCGTGCTCGTCCCTGGCAATCGCATTCATGTCGGCGGCAGTCTGTCCACTCGAGAGTCCGGCCGAGCGCGCGAAGTAGGCGCGCGTCGTCTCGTTCAGGTGCACGGGGAAATGGAAACGGGCGACTCGCCCGATCGCATCAGCGAGACGGGCGATCGCGTTTTCCGGCGTGGGCATCGAGCTGTGGCCGCCCTTGTTCGCGTGAGGTAGAACGATTGATAGAGCTTCTCGCTGGCCTGCACTGAGCGCACGATCTTCCTGCCGTCCTTGATGAGCGGATCGCCACCGTCGGGATTGATGCACCATTCGGCGTCGATCAGATCGCGATGATTGGCAATGAGCCACGAGATGCCGTTGTAGCCGCCGCCCCCTTCCTCGCCGGCGGTGAGCGCCATGATGAGCGTGCGCTCTGGAACGACATGCTCCCGCTTGAGGCGCAGCAGCGTCTCGGCGAGGGTGGCAGCACCACCCTTGATGTCGCTCGTGCCGCGACCGTAGAAGAAGCCATCTTTCTCGGTGAGCTTGTACGGGTCGAGCGACCAATCGGAACGGAGCGCCTCGACGACATCGAGATGCGCTATGAGCAGAATGGGCTTGAGCGTCCTCGACGAGCCCTGCATGCGCACGACGACGTTCGAGTCCTTGTCGCCGGCGGGGCCGAGCACATGGACGTCGGCGGCGGGGAATCCGGCATCGAGAAAGCGGGTGGCGATCGCGTGGGCAGCCGGCGCGGTACTCCCCTCATTATATGGCGTCTTGATCTCGATGAGCTGCTGGAAAATCGCGCGCGCTTCGGATTGATCGGGAGTGAGCGCCGCCTGCGCGCTGGCGGCGAGAGGAGTGAGGAGTACGAGTGCGCGGAGCAGAAGAAAACGGGGCATCGGCGTGGTCGGCAGGAGAGGATAGTGGCTGCCCGCAATGTGGCAGCGCACACGCTCCTCCGTCAGGTTCTTGACCGGAGAAACGACGCATCCTACCTTCGCCAACGATTCTTCACGGCGACCAGCACACCCCATGCCTTCCACCGACCCACGAGTCGACGCCTACATCGCCAAGTCCGCTGACTTCGCGAAGCCGATTCTCATTCGCGTGCGCGAGATGGTGCACGACGCCTGTCCCTACGTCGAGGAGACGATCAAGTGGAGCTCGCCCTTTTTCGACTACAAGGGTCAGATGATGTGTGCGGTCGCCGCTTTCAAACAGCACTGCGCGCTCATCTTCTGGAAGGCGCCGCTCATCGAAGGCGTTCCCGCCAACGGTGACAAATCTCGCGGGAGCTTCGGTCGCATCACGTCGCTGAAGGAGCTGCCCACGAAGAAGCAGTTCGACGGATGGATCAAGGCGGCGATGAAGCTCAACGACGCGGGCGTCACGGTGCAGAGAACGCGCACGAAGAAGCCGGAGGCGAAGGTGCCGAAGGAGCTCGCGGCCGCGTTAGCGAGGAACAAGAAGGCGACGGCCGCATTCGCGAGCTTCCCGCCGGGCCAGCGACGCGAATACTGCGATTGGATCAGCGAGGCCAAGCGCGAGGAGACGAAAACGAAGCGTGTGACGCAGGCGATCGAGTGGATCGCCGAGGGAAAGCACCGGAACTGGAAGTACTAGTGCCTCGCAGCTGACGCCAGCCGTATGGCGCCCGAGTCACCGCTCGCCGGCTCGCGCCCCATGCCGCGCCACGATCACGCTCTTGATCCCGCCGCGAACGTTGAAATCGCCCACCACCTCCATCCATCGCGGCTTCACCGCCACCGCCAGATCGTCGAGAATCCGGTTTACCGCTCGTTCGTAGAAAATCCCGTCGTTGCGAAAGCTCCAGAGATAGAGCTTGAGCGACTTGAGCTCCACGCAATGGACATCGGGGATGTACGCAATGCGTATCACGCCGAAGTCCGGCGCGCCGCCCTTCAACAGCGCGAGCTCCGCAGCGTCACTCTCGATGCCGCCGAGCGGACACATCGACGTGAACTCATTGCAGTCGAGTCGAATCTCGTAGTCCCGCTCCGGATACGGATTCGGAAAGGTCTCCAGCAGCTCGGCAGCAGGCATTATCGCACGCACTCCAAGAGTAGGATCATCGCCCCGGCGGTCCCCGGTACACACACCCCGACGTCGACGTCTCCCGCACGACGACCTTCGACAGCCCGCGCAGCCCGCCCGCCACGCGATCCCAGATCCAGATCGCGAGATTCTCGCTCGTTGGATTCGACAGCCCCTCGATCTCGTTGAGCAGGCGATGGTCGAGTTGATCGCGCAGCGGATTGAACACCGCGCCGATCTCCGCAAAGTCGATCACCCAGCCACTCCGCCCGCCGACGAAGCCGCTCACCCACAGCTCGATCAGGAACGAGTGCCCGTGCACGCGCGCGCAAGGATGATCGGGCGGCACGTTCGGCAGCATGTGCGCCGCCTCGATGCCGAAGCTCCTGAACACCTCCATCTCAGCCACGCGTTCCTCGTTGAGCCCGCCGAGCCCGTCCACTCCGCTGTCTATCATGGAATCCCAAGGAGTTTGTGCGTCTGGATGCTGAGCCGCCACTGTGGATGAGAAAGACAATAGGAGAGCGCGAGCTCGGTGTTGCGCTCGCGATCCGGTCCATCCATTGGCTGTAGAAAGAATTGCTCGAAATCGAGATCGGCGAATCGCTCCGGCTCGCCCCCCACTTGCGGATACACGAGCTTGAGCTCGTTGCCGTGCGTCAGCGCGAGCAGCGCGCCCACCTTTGGGCTCACGCAAATCCAGTCGATCCCCGCCGGCGGCTCCTGCGTTCCATTCGTCTCGATCGCGATCTCGAATCCCTGCGCGTGGAGCGCGGTTACCAGCGCGTCGTCCATCTGCAGCAGCGGCTCACCGCCCGTGCACACCACGAGCTTCCTCGCGCGCGCCGAGACGTTCGCCGGCCACTTCTCCGCCACCGCGCGCGCGAGCGCGTCGGCCCCCGGGAACTTCCCGCCCCCCGGCCCATCGACGCCGACGAAATCCGTATCGCAGAACTGGCAGGTCGCGTGCGCGCGATCCTCTTCGCGCCCCGTCCACAGATTGCACCCCGCAAAACGGCAGAACACCGCCGGCCGGCCGGTGTTCGCGCCCTCGCCCTGCAGCGTGAAGAAGATTTCCTTCACCGCATAGGTCATGCGGCGCCCACGCGCGCACGGTAACGAGCCGGATCCGTAACTCCGGCCTCGCGGAAGCCGCGCAGCCGCAGCTGGCACGCGTCGCACTCCCCGCACGCTGCGCCACTCGCATCGGGGTCGTAGCAGGAGAGCGTTGCCGCGTAGTCGACGCCGAGCCGCATGCCGCGCCTGATGATCTCGCTCTTGGTCTGATGCATGAGTGGTGCGTGGATCGTCAGCCGGCGACCCTCGACACCGGCCTTCGTGGCCATGTTGGCCATTTGTTCGAAGGCCTCGATGTATTCGGGGCGACAGTCCGGGTAGCCGCTGTAGTCGAGCGCGTTCACACCAATGAAGATATCATCCGCCATGCTCACCTCGGCCAGCGCCAGCGCGTACGCGAGGAAGATCGTGTTGCGCGCGGGCACGTAGGTGATCGGAATGCCCTGCGACATCTCCTCGCCCGAGCGGTTCTTCGGAACATCGATGTCGCTCGTGAGCGCAGAGGCGCCGAATACACGAAGGTCGATGTCGATGACGTCGTGACGGAGAATTCCCGCACCGCGCGCGATCGCCTGGGCCGCAGTGACCTCGGCGCCGTGGCGCTGGCCGTAGCGCATGCTCAGCGCGATGATCTCGAAGCCCTCGCTGCGCGCGATCGCGAGCACGGTCGCCGAGTCCAAGCCGCCGCTCAGAAGGACGACGGCGGTTCGCGTCATGTACCTTCGCTCAGCTCGCGCTGCGGAGGATCCGCGCTGGCATCACTGCACGACCGCGCTGTCCGGTGTCGTCACGCGCTTCACGACACGCCGCGCAAACACCTCGGCACCCTTCGGCACCATGTCCGAGGCGATTCCCTTGAGCTCGTACGAGTCGTCGAGCACGAGCTTCCCGCTGGCGACGTTTATCAGCTCGCCACTGAAGATCCAGATCAAGTCGCTGGTCTTGCTGATCTTTCCCATCACGACCCAGTCGGCTCCGAGCTCCGTACCGACTTCGCGCGCGCAGGCGACGACGACGTTGCACGGCACGTCCTGGACGAGCGCCATGGCCTTGGGCGCCGAGGCGGTCTTCGCAACCGTCTGTGAATCGACGAAAACGATGCCGGGCTTGCCGGCGATGCCGGCGCGCATGGTCGACGTTGCCGTCATCGCCATGACGGAATCGTTGGGCAGGAGATCGTTCGCCCGCTTCCCGTAAAAGGCGAGATCGAGCATGACGACCCTTACCTGCGCTTTCGTGGACGCGCCGCCGGACTGGGCTTGGGCGCCGGCGGCGGCGATCGTCAACGCGGCCGCTCCTCTCGCGAGCCGCCGCGCGATTGAACGTGCAATATGGTTTGGCATGGTTAAAGCTAGCTGCAGCGGATGATACGTTCTAGCGGACTCTGGGCGAGCGCCGAAGTTAGCCCCTCGAAACCGCAGGGCGCCAATGATCGTAGGGGCAACGGACGAGCTCGAGCGCGATTGCGGCGAGATGCGCTCCCCGGCACGCCGAGCACACCTTCGGAGGAAACGATGTCGACGGAAGAATACAAGATCGAGAGCAAGGATCTGCTCTCTCGGGTGAAGGAGATCGTTCATCAGGGGAACGCGCGCCGGATCATCATCAAGAATGAGGCGGGACACTCGCTGCTCGAAATTCCGCTGAGCATCGGCGTGGTAGGCGCGGTGCTGATGCCGGTGTGGGTGGCGATCGGCGCGATCGCGGCCCTCACCGCTCACTACACCCTGGTCGTGGAGAAAGACGTTCCGCCGGCATGACCGGCGGAACGACCTTCCGTGCTGCTACCGCCGGCGTCCGCCGAACACGATCGAAGCCCAGCGCAGCAGCTCGAGATAGAGCCACACGAGGGTAACGAGCATACCGAACGCGGCATACCACTCCATCTGCTGCGGAGCGTTGCCCGCGTTGCGCTCGATCATGTCGAAATTCAGCAGCAGATTCAAAGCCGCGACGATGACTACGGCCGTGCTGAACAGGAGGCCCGCCCATCCGAATCCGAAGACTCCCGGCATCTGGATGTGGAAGAAGCCGAGCACGATCGTGATGAGATAGAAGAACATGATGCCGACGGTCGCGCCGATGATGATGCTGCGCAGCCGGTCGGTGACCTTGATGATGCGCGTCGCATAGAGCGCCAGCATCGCCAGGGCAACGCCGAACGTAAGGCCCACAGCGATCAGAGGGATTCCCTTGAACTGGGCCTGGTAGAGATAGGAGATCCCACCGAGCGCGATTCCCTCGAGCACCGCGTAGATCGGGGCTGTGATGCGCGCGAGATTCGGCTTGAATGAGGTGATCAGGGCGACGACGAGTGCTGCGATGGCACCGCCGAAGATGATGACGCTGAGATCGCGATCCGGAACGAGAAGGATCTGGTACCAAGTGTACCCCGCGCTCAGAGCGGCCAGGAGTACGAGGAAGAACGACTTCCACGCCGCACCGGCAACGGTCATGACGCCGGAGCCACCTTCAGCGCGCGCGCGAGCGATCGCCTTGTCGGTAAATGCTGGATTCGAGAATGCCATGTGTCTCGCTATTGTAGTTTGAGAGACGTGATGCTGTTACACTCGATGATACCCCGCACGAGTCGGGATGGCACCGCAAGTGAAACTTCGCCGCGCACCCACCGGTTGCGATAGCTCCCCAGCCCCGGAAATATCATGACGATCGGCCTCCTTCGTCGGGCGCTCGCAGCGGCGCTTCTCCTTGTCGCGCCGGGGCCCCCGATCTACCCAGGCGCCACACGCGACACGCCGCAGTCGCTCATCGAGAAGCGCAGCGGCGTCGAAGTGTCCTCGACATATGCCACCGCCGACCCGTTCGAGAAAGTGGATTCGTTCTACCGCGCCCACGGAGCCGAGGATACGGGCGCCCGTCGCGTGTCGGCGAGCAGCAAGCGCGCGTTGTACTACTTCGCGGATTCGAAGAGCGACGTGCTCGTGCTGTGGCCGGCGAGCGGCTCGAGTGAAAAGACGTCGATCGTGATCTCGAAGGAATGAGCGCGGACAGCCTGCAGCTTGAGCGCTACGCCGCCGGACGCGCGTTCGAGCGCCAGGCCGAGAAGGCGATCCAGGCCTTGACGCCCGTACTCACGCGCGCGCGACGAGTCAGTGCATCGTGGTCGATCCCCTCGAGCGCATTGAGAATCCTCGCGTAGCCGCGCGCACAGATCGTCGCGCACACGCGCGTCTCCCGAGGCAGCAGCGACAGCCCGGGCTGCGCCGACGCATACAGTGCCCGCGCGCGCCCCACCATCGACACCATCAGCGTTCGCCACCTCGGGTCGTCCGCGCGGAGGCGCCGGTCGAGAACCTCCTCCCGCGTCAGGCCGAAGCGAGCGAGATCGTCGGCAGGGATGTAGCACCTCCCCCGAGCAGCGTCCTCTCCTACATCGCGGAGGATGTTGGTCAGCTGCATCGCGACGCCGAGCGTGCGGGCGTGGCGCAGCGCGCACCGGCGCGCCGCAGGCTGCTCGGGAAGCCCGAAGACGTGCGCACACATCTCTCCCACCGTGCTCGCGACGCCGTCGCAGTATCCGAGGAGATCATCCCAGCTCTGCATGGGACGGGGCGCCAGGTCGGTCGACACGGCGTCGAGAAGCGCGAAGAGCGGTGCGGTAGGAATCCCGAAGCGAGCGATCGCCCACGCGAGCTCTCGGAAGACAGGGCCGCGCGGCCTCCCGTCGATTGCCTCTACCAGCTCCCGCCTATGCTCCTCCACTCCATACTCGGCCCTCCCGGCGCCGGAGGCGCGTGGCTCATCCACGAGATCATCCGCGACTCGGCAAAAGGCGTAGACGGCAAACGCGCCTCGCCTCTGCACCGGCGGCAAGAATCGGCTTGCAAACGCGAACGTGCGCGCATACTGGCGTGTTACTGACGCACAATACTCCGAATCACGGTGAGGATTCATACTTTTGTCCCGAGCGGATTCAGGCTTTCCGGCCATCGTGCAGCCCCATGCTTCCGAGTTGTCGAGCTCGCTTCCCCTATCAAGTCCGCAGCGATCTTGCCGGATGAAATCACCCCCGGAATCCCCGCGCCCGGGTGCGTACCAGCGCCCGCAAAGTAGAGATTCGGCACATCCTCGCTCCGATTGTGCGGGCGCATCCACGCCGACTGCGTGAGCACCGGCTCCAGCGAAAACGCGCTCCCCAGGTGGCTGTTGAGCGTGTCGCGGAAGTAGCGCGGATCCACCATCCGCTCCGTCACGATGTGCTTCGACAGCTCCGGGAGATGATGCTCCTCGAGGTGCTTCACGATCGCATCGCGGTAGCGCGGAGCCACGACGCTCCAGTCCGTGTCGCCGCCCAGATGTGGCACCGGCGAAAGCACGTAGAACGCATCGCCGCCGGCCGGCGCGAGCGACGGATCGGTCGCCGTTGGCCGGTGCAGATACAGCGAGAAGTCGTCCGCGAGAATCTTCCGCGTGAAGATGTCCTCCAGCAGCTCGCGATAGCGCGGACCCATCAGGATCTCGTGGTGCGCCACGTCCGGATACGTGCGGTCCGTGCCGAAGTAGAGCACGAAGAGCGACATCGAGAATCGCATCCGGTCGATCTTCGCGTCCGTGTAGCTGCGGCGATGCCGCGGCGCTATCAGCTTCGCGTACGTGAACGCAACGTCCGCATTGCTCACGATCACATCGGCCGGAATGCGCTCGCCGCTCGCGAGTCGGACGCCCGTCGCTCGCCCGCTCGACTCGTCGATCTCGATCTCTTCCACTTCCGCGCCGAGTCGAAGCACGCCGCCCTGCTCCTCGATGAGTGTCGCGAAGGCACGCACCAGCTTCCCCATTCCCCCCATCGCGAACCACACCCCCCACTTCTGCTCCAGCGTGTGGATCAGCGCGTAGATGTTCGTCGTATGAAACGGATTTCCGCCAATGAGCAGCGGATGGAAGCTGAGCAGCTGCCGCAGCCGGTCGTCCTCGACATAGCCCTCGACGAAGCGCGCCACCGACCGGTCGGATCGGAGTCGAATGAGATCGGGGAGGATGCGCGCCATGCTGCCGAGTGTGAGGAAGGGGGTGGCGATGAGCGCCATTCCCGTCTCGAAGATCTTCTCCGCCTGCGCCGCGAAGCGCTCGTAGCCGCGCACGTCACGCGCACTCCATGCCCGAATCTGCTCGATCACCGCGGCGCGATCTCCATTGTACCGGAAAACCGAACCGTCCGGGAAGCGAACGTTGTAGAAGGGATCGATGCGCACGAGGTCGACGAAGTCTTCGGTGCGCCGCCCCGCGATCTCGAACAGCTCGTGGATGAGCCACGGCGCCGTGATGATCGTGGGGCCGGCATCGAAGATGAATCCGTCCTGCTCGAAGACGTACGCGCGGCCGCCGGGCTTGTCGAGCTTCTCGAGCACCGTGACGTCGTGACCCTGTGCGCACAAGCGGATGGCGGCGGCGAGTCCGCCGAATCCGCTGCCGATCACCACGATTTTCACCCGCTCGCCGGCTCCTTCGCGGAAAACGCGTGCACGCTTCTCGTCACACGCGACTTGCTGCGAGGGCCGATCGCGAGCAGGAGCGGAAGCCCCATCGCGAGGACGCCGAACACCGCGGCCCACGTGAGCCCGTGCCGCGCGCAGATCGCGATCGGCATCACGCCGTTGATCGCGTAGAGTACGAGCGTGAACGGCGACGGCGATACGCGCGCCGCGAACTCGGTGGGAGGCACGATCCCGAGATACACACGCGCGATGATCGTTCCCGTGAGCCACCAGCCGAACCAGTTCGACCACGGCATCCCATAGAACGCGCCGGTGACGTGCCAGATCCAGTGCGCGGTCGCGAAGGACATCGCTGGATCCATCGACACGTCCCAGGCGGCGAGCACGAGCCCACCGGTCGCCGCCCAGAGCAGCTTCGACCACTCGCCATCGCGCGCGGGAAGAATGCGCCCGCAGATGGCGAGCGAGCAGTAGATCATGTAGAACCACGACAGCGGGATCGGGAAGGGAACGAGTCCCGCAATCCGATATCCGAGCATCGTCGTATACGAGTACGGGCCAAATGGCAGCCCCGTGCTCGTTCCGATCAGCTCCGCCGCGAGCGAGATGAGCGTCCCCACCACGAAGAGCATGAGCGCCTTCCGCCGACCGACGCGCGTGATCGCATGCACGAGCGCGGCGAGCGCGCCGAGCACGACGTAGGTGGGGCCCGAAAGCTTCCATCCCCAGTATGCGACGACGGCGTTGAATCCGGTCTGCATCCACGCTGGAGGTGCACCCGCGAGAAATGTCGTCAGCGCGATCGTCGCGAAGACAATCAGCGACACGTGCGCGACCAGCAGCGACCAATGCAGCGAAAATTTCCTGACCACTCGAGCCCCCGAGCAATTCGACATGTGGACTGTTCCGGCCACATTTCCCGCACTTCCTTTAGGATGACCGGTCATGCGGGATCGCGCCAGTTGAACACCGACTGGACAGAACTCGAGGGCACGTACCGCGCCCGCACCCCTATCAATACATTTTCCTCATGTCGACACGCACGCTCCTGCGCGACGCCGCCAACCGCGCCGCCACGTACCTCGAAGGGATCGACGCGCGCGGCGTCGCACCAACCGCAGCGGCCATCGCCGCCCTCAGCCGCTTCGATCGCGAGCTCCCCGAGCATCCCGGCGACGCAGCGGAGATCCTGCGCGAGCTTGACGAGACGGGATCGCCGGGCACCTCCACCAGCGCCGGCGGACGGTATTTCGGCTTCGTCATCGGCGCCACGCTCCCCACTGCGCTCGCCGCGAACATGCTCGCAAGCGCGTGGGACCAGAACGCCGGCCTCGTCGTCATCTCGCCGACGACGGCCAAGCTCGAGACCGTCGCACTACGCTGGCTCCTCGATGCGCTGCATCTCCCCGCCGAATCCGCCGCCGGCTTCGTCACCGGGGCGACGATGGCGAATTTCACCTGCCTCGCCGCCGCCCGGCACGCGCTGCTGGCGCGCGCCGGCTGGAACGTGGAAGAGCAGGGACTCTTCGGCGCGCCGCCGCTGGACGTCATCGTCGGCGACGAGGTGCACGTCACTCTGCTCAAAGCGCTCGCCCTCCTCGGGCTCGGCCGGGCCCGCGTCACACGCGTCCCGGCGGACGCACAGGGGCGCATGTGTGAAGAGCTGCTGCCGCCGATGCACGGTCGGACGATACTGTGCCTCCAGGCGGGCAACGTGAATTCGGGGGCCGTGGACCCGATGCGGACCATCATCCCCCGCGCGCGCGCGGCAGGCGCCTGGGTGCACGTCGACGGCGCGTTCGGACTCTGGGCCGCGGCCGCGCCGAAGCTCGAGCCGCTGGTGGCGGGGGTCGCCGATGCGGATTCGTGGGCGCTCGACGCGCACAAGTGGCTCAACGTGCCCTACGACAGCGGCGTCGCCATCTGTCGGGATCGCGACGCGCTGCGCGGCGCGACCGCGGTGAGCGCCGCGTATCTCGTACAGGGCGCGGAGCGCGAGCCGTGCGAGTACACCCCTGAGCTCTCCCGCCGCGCGCGCGGTGTAGATGTGTGGGCCGCGATGTCGTCGCTCGGGCGATCGGGGATCGCCGAGATGATCGAGCGCAGCTGCGCGCAGGCCGCCCGCTTCGCGGAAGGGCTCCGCGACGCCGGCTACGAGATTCTCAACGACGTCGTGCTCAATCAGGTGCTCGTCAACTTCGGCGACGACGAGACGACGCGGCGCGTCATCGCCGCGGTGCAAGCCGACGGCACGTGCTGGTGCGGTGGCACCGTGTGGCACGGGCGCGCGGCGATGCGCATCAGCGTGTGTTCGTGGGCGACGACGGCAGACGACGTCGAGCGAAGTCTTGCCGCGATGATCCGCGCGGCGAGCGAGGTGCACGCGGCGCACTAGCAAGCATACGCGTTAGCTGCTCTTCACCATCTGGATGCACGCGACGATCCGCATCACGCGATTGAGATGCTTCGGCAGAAAAGCCGCGAGCGAGTCGCTCTTCATCGCGGGGAGGCGCGCGAGATCGGTGCGCACCGAGTCGATCACCGAGGTCCAGGCCGGATCGGCATCGACGTGCATTTGGCGGATGCGCTGCTCGAAGTTGGTGAGCATGCTGTTGACGAGCTGTTCGTGCGCGGGGAGCTTCCCCCTTGCGGCAGCCGGAGGCGCGTCGCGCAGAGCAATGACGTCGGCGGTCACGGCGGCCACGGTCTGCTTCACTTCGCTGTCCGCATGTGCCGCAGTCATGCCCACGGGCGGTGCGAGGAGGGAGGCGGCACTCCCCGTATCCATTGCGGCGCTGTGATCGGCGCCCTGCTCGGTCGCGGGCGCCTTGCAGGCGACGGCGACTACCAGCAACACAAGGACGCGGAGTCGCGTTGGGAGACGCGGCATGGGCTTTCTCAGGTCGAATGGCGGCGGTTGACCGCCGAAATGTGTGCAGGGAACACGCTTTCAGCGCATTCTTCACGCCCGGAAGCTACTCGGCGACCGCTCGGGGCGCACGAACCGCAGTCTAGTGCTGAAGTCGCTTCGGGCGCCCCATGCTCACGATGTGTGCTCATCATTTGGACAGTTTCGATACACCCGCTGCTCCTGATCGCGTCTCGCCCTTCGCTCCCTGTCTCATTTCTGCGGTCGCCGACGTCCTACTGTTGTTGCGCGGCTGCATCGGCAAGCGTTGCCCCCCACCCGAACGAGATCGCTTGAACATTCGCCAGCTGTTCGAACGCCACTACCAGTGCCTCGACTGGTATTTCCACGAACGGCCGGTCGATCGCGACCTGGCCGACGATCGGGCGCGGGACAGTGGGGTGCTCGCCGCCGCTGATCCGGCGGAGATGGCGATGCGCGCGCATCCCTCCGAAGGCACGCTTCAGGCGCTGCTCGACGGCGAGCTGCCGCGCGCGCGATTGGTTCTCGTGCGCGCGCATCTGCTGCGCTGTGCTGCGTGCCGCGCGAACGTCGAGGCGGCGCGGAAGACGACGTCGCTGGTGAGCGCGCTGCTCCGGCGCATCACTCCGTCGAAAAACTGGATCGTTCCCGCACTGGCGACGATCGGCCTTGCCTCGCTCGTGCCGCGCGCGATCGCCGCGCAGCAGGTCGATAGCGTCGCGCAGCGCGATTCCATCGCCATGCGCGACAGCGTGCCGCGGAAGAATGCCGGGCCTCGTGACAGCGTCTACAAGCTGTCGCCAGTCGAGGTGCAGGCGTCGATCCTTCCCGTGGCCGGGCCGACGATCGGCTCCGGAATTCCCGCGCGCATGACGACGCTGTCGGGTGCCGCCGTCGACCAGTGGGAGCCGCGCATTCTCCCCGACGTGCTCGGAACGATTGCCGGCGTGTCCATCTACGATGATCTCGGCTCGCAGTACAAGATCAACGTCGACTACCGCGGCTTCAACACGGGACCGACGGTTGGACTTCCTCCGGGGATCACCGTCTTTCTCGACGGTGTACGCCAGAACGAAGCGGACGCGCAGGAAGTGGATTTCGATCTGCTGCCGATGGATCATGTCAGGCGCGTCGAGCTCCTGAGCGGCACCGCCTCGCTGCTCGGCCCCAACTCGCTCGGCGGCGCGATCAATCTCGTCACCGATCGCGGCGAGGGGCCCGCGCACGGCTCGTTCGAGCTCACTGGCGGATCGTACGGGCAGGTGGAGGTGGAGGGAACGATCGAGGGGAAGAGCCGAACGGGGTGGGACTACTATCTGGGCGGCGGCTTCGAGCGCGAAGATGGGTGGCGCGTCTCGACCTTCGGGAAGAACTTCAACGTCTTCTCGAACGTCGGGCACTTCGGCGCCAATCGTGGATTCGGAGTGCAGGCGATCGCATCGAAGTCGCGCGTCGCCAGTGCGGGCTCGATTCCCGAAAGCCTGTTCGGCGATCCGCGGATCAACTTCACCCCTGGTGACATCGAAGATCTGAACATGCAGCAGCTGAATCTCACGGGATACGTTCCCGTGGGCGGCGGCCGCGGCACGCTCACGCTGTTCGGCAAACGCTTCGACGCCGACCGCTTCAATGTGAATCAGGCACCGGATCCGAGCGTCGACGCGCTGACGAAGACCTACACCTTCGGCGGCACCGCGGACTGGCGGCGACGGTTTGCGATCGGCAAGCACTCGTTGTCGCTGCGCTTCGGTGTGGACGGATCTGCAAATCGTGTACGCGAGCAGATCATCAATACGCCGGCGGAGGGCGCGGCCGCAGGCGCCGGCGTTGCCGCTGGCGGCGCTGCTTCGAAGCTTGGCCTGACGACCGACGTGAAGAGCCCGAGCTGGGATCTCGCGGGCTACGGACTCGCCGACTACAACGTGAGTCGCGTCACGCTGTCGGCCGGACTGCGCTACGACTATATCCGTGTGCCGTTCCAGAATCAGCGCGACGTCGCAGACAACACGACCAACACCTTCCACCACTTCAGCCCGCGCGGCGGAATCAGTGTCGATGTGGGAGCGGGCGCGTCGCTCTACGGATCCGTCGGCGGGAGCTTTCGTGCGCCGGCGATCGTGGAGCTCGCGTGCGCGGACCCGACGGCGTCGTGTCCGCTCCCCTTCGCGCTCGGCGACGATCCGCCGCTCGAGCCCGTGCGCGCTGCGACGTACGAGCTCGGTGGAAAGTGGCTCCGCGGAAACGTATTGCTCGATGCGTCGGTGTACCGGACCGATGTTCGCGACGAGATCTTCTTCGTCGA
>JBBSEY010000009.1:0-35263 GCA_038239265.1 Gemmatimonadales bacterium
CCCCGCCGAACCGCTTCGAGACCCCGCTCGCGCGCGACGAGTCGCGCGAGCTCCTCCGCGTGCGCGCGACGCACCGCGAGATCAGCTTCGGCGCGTGCGAGCGCTTCGCGCACGAGCGACGCGGAGGCAGCCGTGATGGCGCGCGGCTCGTGCGCGGGATGATAGATCGTCTCGCCGAGGTGCAGCGCGGGAATCGCCGAGGGGATCGCGTACAGGGACGGGCGACCGAGGAGGTACTGCGCCTTGGCGAGCGTGAGCACGCGCATCCCGCTGTTGGGCGGGGCGAGCCCCGAGATCGCCTTCTCGATGCTCTCGCTCTGCTGCGCATCGATGCCCAGCAGCGCGCCCCCACCGCCGCCTGTCATCCCCTTCCCTCTGCCGAAGCTCAACACGGTGAGCGGACCAAAGGCGCCGAGCCGGGTCTCGAGCAGCTTCCCCCCCGCCCCCTGCGCGGCGTCTTCGATCACCTTCACGCCGTGCGCGGCCGCGAGCGCGGCGACGGCGGGGACGTTCGCGGGATACCCATAGAGATGCGCGACGACGAGCGTGTCGACGCCGGCGCCGAGCACGCGCGAAACGGACTCCATGTCCGGCGAGAGCGTGACGGGATCGATGTCGTAGAGGCGAACGCGGAGCCGGGCCGCGATCGCGGCCGCGCCGATGTCGACGCAGGCATATGCGGGGAGTGCCACGATGCCACCCACGGCCGTGGTCGCGCGGAGGGCGAGCACGAGCGCCGAAGTGCCGCTGTCCGTGAGGGCCACGTTGTTGGCGCCGAACGCGCGCTGCAGATCGCCGCGCAGGATGTCGCGCGCACCCGCGCCGCCAAGGAGCGACGGCCCGATCGCGCGAACGAGCGCGCGCGCGGTGATCGTCGAGCTCACCGGTAGCTGATGCCGCCAGCTCAAGGGATGTAGCGGACGATGCGTGGGCCGAGCATGGTCGCGACGGAGGTGGGGAGCTTCTTCCAGATGCGCGGGCCCCACGAATAGCCGGAGTCCGTTGGCGACGGGGTCTTCATGCCTTCGCTTGCCGCCTGGTCGTACCAATAGAGGGGTTCGTCGTGCGCACCCCACTGCGTCTTGAAGCGATGCGTGCCGCTGTTCGGCGAGGTGCGTCCAAAGTTGAACTTCGTGATGCCGTTTTCGATCGCGCGTTCCATGAAGCGATAGTAGAGCAGCATGTTCGGCGCGATGCGCTTGTGCTCGTTGAGCGACGAGGCCCACGTCATCTCGAGCTCGTCGCCCCAGCGGAACGCGCAGCCGCAGGCGACTGGGCGCCCCTCGTACCATGCGCAGCCGAACCAGGCGTCCTCGGGAAAGATGGCGGCGATCGTTTCGAAGAGGAGGCGCGACTGCGTGGGGGTGCCGAGGTCGCGCATGTGGTGCGCGAAGACCTCGAAGAAGGGGGCGACTTGATCGGCGCCGAACTTCATCGTGACGCCCTCCTTCTGTGGGCGCCGCACCTGGCTGCGCAGCTTTGCGTCGAGCTGCTTCATCAGCGCGGGCTCGCTGCCCGGAAGATCGAGCACGACGGTGATCTTGCGATGCGACACGGGCATCTCGATCGGAAGCGCGATGCGACTCCGCAGCTCGAGCAGCTTTACACCGGTATCGCGGGCGGTCGCTTCAGCGTGCGCGACGAGTGCGACGATCGCGTCATCGGTGCCGAGTGGGCCGCCGTAGTTGAGGAAAGGCATCGACACGAGGAAGTGTCCGAAGAGGATGCTCTTCACGCGCACCAGCGGGAGCACGCCGGCGAGCGCGCCACTGTCGTCCCAGGCGGCGAGGTAGATGCACTCGTGTCCGAAGACGCGCTCCATCACCGCGCGCCACCCGTACAGATGAAAGTGTGTGAATCCGGGAGAGCGGCGCGCGAGTGCATCCCACTCCGGCGCTGCTCCGGCAAAGCGTTCGACGCGTGCGATCACTCGACGGCGCTGACCGCCCTGTGACTGGTCGCGAAGGACATCGGAAGCTTGAGGCACTGCGCCACGCTCCGGAAACGGAACTCGCCGAGCAGCCGCTCGAGGAGGGGCTGCGTCTTACGCAATCCGGTGTAATGCCGCATGCGAGTGTGCCACGGCGCCGCGAGGCGGGGCTGATCCGGATCCAGCTCCCACGGATGAATGTAGAACATCGCGGGAACGCCGTTCACATCGTGCTCGCGGAAGGCACGCTGGATGAGGCGAAAGGGGAGGTGGCGGAGATACGCACCGCCGGCAGCGGGAAGGCGCATGCCGCGCCACTCGGTGGTTGCGAGCGGAAGCTCGGTGAGCGTGCCCGCGGGGCGATGGATGAGGTGCGGAATCGGCGGCGCGTTCGGATAGCCGTAGCCCGGGCGACGAATCGGGAAGAGACTCGAATCGTAGCGATAGCCCTCCTCGAGGAGGATATCGAACGCCCACTCCGTGCCGGGAGAGATCGAGAAGTTCGGCGCTCGAAAGCCCCACACGGGCGCGCCGGAATGATCCTCGAGAATGGCTTTCGACACGCGGATGTCTTCGCGAAACTCATCCGGAGTGAGCGAATCGACGCGGCGATGCCAATGACCGTGCGATGCGATCTCGTGCCCTGCATCGACGATCCGGCGCATCAGAAACGGATGACGTTCGGCAATCCAGCCGAGTGTGAAGAACGTCGCGTTGGCGTGATGGCGCGCCAGCAGCTCGAGGAGAATTCCGATGGAGTGCTCGAGCCGGCTTGGATGCGAGTCCCAATCCTGTCGTTGCACGATGCGATCGAACGCGCCGACCTGGAAATATTCTTCCACATCGACCGTGAAGATGTGCTCAGTGGCGCAGTGCACCGGCAAGCTCATACGGAGCACCGGCGTGCGCGAAGGATGAGTGCGTGCATTCGTGCGTCGTAGTCTTGCAGTTAGGGTGCCACCCATGGCATCGCGCGCGCACTCGTTCGATGTTGTAACATCCCGTTGCTGCGCGCGCTTTTGCGCGAGAATCCATGCGTGAATTTCTCCCACCGTTGCGCCACGGACTGTTGCGTTGATACCACAAAGAGCTCTCGGTCGTGCGGTCTGGATTGCAGGGTTGCTGTTCATCGCTGTGCTCACGCTCACACCGCAATACTCCGCAACGAAATCGCCACCCAGCTTGTGCCTGCTCTGCGGAGAGCAATCCACGCTCGATGCTGTATTGAACGTGTTTCTCTTCATCCCGCTTGGCGTCGGATTGCGCCTCGCGGGAATGTCGCACCGGCGCGCTGTCGCAATCGGATTGGTGACCACGATCACTGTCGAGCTGTTGCAGCTCTACATTCCCGGACGCGATACCAGCCTTGGAGATTTGTTCACGAATACGTTCGGTTGTTTCGTTGGAGTGCTGTGCGCGGATGTGTGGCGAGTGGTGTTGGTGCCGTCGCACCGGGCGGCGAGGACGCTCGCGATCTGTTGGACGCTTCTGTGGGTGGTGGTATTAACGGCGAGCGCGGAGCTCACGCACATCGCGTTGGGAGACAAGACCGCGTGGGGCGTGTGGAGGCCCGAGCTGCTGCACCAGGATTATTTCAACGGAAAGGTGCTCTCCGCGACCGCGGCAGGACTTCCGACACCGAATGCGATGAACGGCGCGAGCGATGACGTTCGGCGTCGTCTGAGCTCGGACTCGGTCGTCGTCGAGGCGACGGTCGCCGGCGTCGCGCTGAGTGGCCCTTACTCCGCGATCGCCGGCATTTATGACTACAGAAAACAGCAGATCTTCATGTTCGGACAGCGCCGGGGGAGCCTCGTCTTCTCTCTGCGCATGCGCACCGCGGATTTCAGGATCAGGACGCCGATGATACGCCTCGACAGCGTCTTTCCGCGGCAGCGTCCCGCGACGCTCGACACGATGCACGTCGCGGGCGGGCTCGTTCACCGGCGGCTCTGGATTCGCGCGGTGGATCACGGCGTCGTTCGAGAGCGAACGCTGCCGATGGACGCAGGACTTGGCTGGAGCTACTTCCTCCCATTCGATTACGAGTACGGTACGGAAGCGCCGTGGCTCACTGTGCTCTGGCTGGCCGGACTCTCCGCACCGGCGCTGCAATGGGCGACGCGCGCGGGGCGATCGACAGCGCTGGCGGTACTGGCGTCATTGGCGGCGGCGCTACTGGCCATTCCATACGCTGCCGGTGCGCACCCCACGCCATGGTGGGAGTGGCTCGCGCTCGCGGCGGGTGCCGCCATCGGCGCTGCGATTGGAGCGATGACGGTTCGCTTGAGCGCGCCGGCGTGAGCGTGGGGCAGTGAACTTCGGCCATAGTACCGGGGTTACATTGTCGTGGTCGAACGCACGCTGAGCGCCGGGCGTGCATGGCACTGATTCCCTTTCCAACTCCCAATGCGCGTCCTTCGTCCGCTCGTGAGCGCATTGGCGCTCTGCGCCCTCGCGATGTCCGCTGACTCCGCACCGCTCGATGGCCAATCGACGCTCCACTATCCGGTCGCGCGCAAGAGCGATCAGAGCGACGACTACTTCGGCAAAGCGGTCGCCGATCCGTACCGATGGCTCGAGGACACGGACTCGCCCGAAACCCGGCAGTGGATCGAGGCCGAGAATGCGCTGACCTTCCAGTATCTCGGAGCGATTCCCGAACGGGCGTCGATCAAGGAGCAGCTCACGCGCGTCTGGAACTATCCGAAGTACGCGGTGCCGATCAAGCGGGGGAAGGACTACTTCATCACCGAGAACAGCGGACTGCAGAATCAGTCGGTGATTTACGTGCAGCGCGGGCTCAAGGGAGTGCGCAAGCTGGTGCTCGATCCCAACACGCTCTCGACGGATGGCACGGTGGCGCTGGGTCCGTGGGATGCGACGGAGAATGGAAAATATCTCGCGTACGCGGTGGCGGCGGCGGGATCGGATTGGGAGGAGATTCGCGTGCGCGATCTCGAGAAGGGAGTCGATCTCGCCGACACGCTCAAATGGGTGAAGTTCTCCGGCATCGCGTGGACGAAGGATCACAAAGGCTTCTTCTACTCACGCTACGATGCGCCGACGAATGCGAACGCCCTGCTGGCGAAGAACACCGGACAGAAGCTCTACTACCACCGGGTTGGTGAGCCGCAGGCGAAGGATCAGCTCATCCTCGCGCGTCCCGATCATCCGCAGTGGAACATCAACGCGACGGTGAGCGACGACGGCGAGTACGTCATCATTTACCTCTCCGATGGCACCAATCCGAACAACCGGATCTTCTTCATCGACATGCTGAACCCGGGGAAGCCGAAGATCGACAATCCGCTGGTCAAGCTCATCGACGACGAGGATTCCGAGAATCGAGTGATCGACAACGCGGGCGACATTTTCTTTCTGCAGACGAGCCAGGACGCGCCGCTCGGACGCGTCGTTGCGGTCGACATCAACAAACCCGCAAAGAAGTATTGGAGAGCGCTGATCCCCGAAGGCTCGGACAAGATGCAGGACGTCGAGCTCATCGGCGGCCACTTCGTCGTCAACGTGCTGAAAGACGCGCACTCGGTGCTGCAGCTCTATGCGCTGCGCGGAAACATGGTCGCGAGCATCAAGCTTCCCGGCATCGGCACGATCGCCGCGATCTCGGGGAAGCCGAACGAGTGGGAGATGTTCTACTCCTACGTGTCGTACCTCCAGCCCGCCTCGATCTACCGCTACGACATCGAGAAGCGCACGCAGGCACCGTTTCTTTCCTCGACAATACCACTCGACAGCACCGGCTACGAGACGAAGCAGCTCTTCGCCTCGGGGAAGGACGGCACCAAGATTCCGATTTTCCTAACGGGGAAGACAGGCATGACGCTCGACGGCTCGCACCCGACGATCCTGTACGCCTACGGCGGCTTCGACATCAACATGACCCCTGCGTTCTCGCCCTCGATGCTGCAATGGATCTCGATGGGCGGCATTTATGCGGTGGCCGTGATTCGCGGCGGCGGCGAGTACGGGCGCGCGTGGCACGAGGCGGGGATGCTCGCCAAGAAGCAAAATGTGTTCGACGACTTCATCGCGAGCGCCGAGTATCTGATCGCGCAGAAGTACACGTCGTCCAGGAAGCTCGCGATCCGCGGCGGATCGAACGGAGGACTGCTCGTCGGCGCGGTCGAGACGCAGCGTCCGGATCTCGCGGCGGTCGCGCTCCCTGCCGTTGGTGTGATGGACATGCTGCGCTACCAGAAGTTCACCATCGGCGGCGCATGGGCGCCGGAGTATGGCACCTCCGATGACTCGACGCAGTTCAAGACGCTCTACGCCTATTCACCACTCCACAACATCAAGCCCAGCGTGTCGTATCCGGCGACGATGATCGAGACTGCCGACCACGACGATCGTGTCGTCCCGGGGCACTCGTTCAAATTCGCCGCCACACTGCAGGCCGCGCAGGCGGGATCGGCTCCGGTGCTCATTCGCATCGACACGAAGGCCGGTCACGGTGGCGGCAAGCCCACGTCGAAGCAGATCGACGCCGCGACCGACGAGCTCGCGTTCGTCGCGAAAAATCTGGGGATGTCGCTGACGCCATGAGGTCCCATCGCGGTCGCGCGCGGCGCTCTTGCTCGCGTGCGGCTGCCGGCTCAGCTTACCGCGCGTGAACTCCATGACGCCGTTCGTCGACACCGCCATTTACTGGGTGCGCATCGCGCTCCTCATCGCCGGCGGCGTGTTCCTCATCGTCGCCGTGCTCGACTGGTCGGTGCGCACCCGGCGCATCAACCCGTTCTCGAGCGTCGCGCGCTTCTGCCGTCGCGTGATCGACCCGATGCTCGCGCCGATCGAGGCGAAGGTCGTGCGCGCGGGTGGCATCCCGAGCCAGGCGCCGTGGTGGGGGCTGGCCGCGGTCGTCGTCATCGGCGTGCTGCTCATCGTGCTGCTCCAGTTCATCCGCTCGGCGATCATCTCGATCACCTTCGCCGCCAGTGCGGGCGGGATGGCGATCGTCGCGCTCGCGCTCAATGCGGCGTTCGAGCTCCTCAAGCTCGCGCTGATCGTGCGGGTGGTCGTCTCGTGGATCGGCATGCGCTACTCGTGGTGGGCTCGCGCGGCGTATTCGCTCACCGACTGGCTCGTGAAGCCGATCGCGCGCATGCTTCCGCCGCTCGGGATGATGGATCTGTCGCCGCTGGCCGCCTACTTCGTCATTTATATCGTCCAGATCGCCGTCATGAGTGTCATTTTCCGCTGAGAATCGTCCTTCTCGCACGAGGCTCCCTGCGCTTGTTGAGCACGGAGCCCGCCACTAGCTTGCTCCATAATTGATTCGTGGCGATTTACGGCAAATTGCGGCCACGTAAAACATTCCGCTAAAGCGCCGGCTCAGTGCCCGCGCGTGCACTGGGCATTTTTTGCTTTTGTACGCCTCGCCGATCGCCGGCGGCGTCTTCAGCCTACGATATGCCACGACCACGCTTCCCCTCTGCCTATCTCGATGCCCTCGACCGCCGCGTCCTCATCTACGACGGCGCGATGGGAACAAACATCCAGCGCGCCGGGCTCACAGCCGCGGATTACGGCGGACAGTCGCTCGAGGGCTGTAACGACCACCTCGTGCTCACGCGCCCCGACGTCATCCAATCCATCCACGAGTCCTTCCTCGCGGTCGGCTGCGACGTCGTCGAGACGTGCACCTTCCAGAGCACGCCGCGCCGCCTCACCGAGTGGGGACTCGGCGACGAGGTCGATGCGATCAACGCCGGCGCGGCCAAGCTCGCGCGCGCCGCGTGCGAAAAGTTCGCGACTCCCGATTGGCCGCGCTTCGTCGCCGGCTCGATGGGCCCTACCGGCATGCTCCCCTCGAGCGCCGACGCCACGCTCTCCGCGATCTCGTTCTCCGAGCTCGCCGAGAACTATTACCAGCAGGCCAGGGGGCTCGTTGCGGGAGGTGTAGATGTTCTACTCATCGAGACCTCGCAGGACATTCTCGAGGTGAAGGCAGCGATCGCGGGCATCGAGCGGCTGTTCGCCGAGCTCGGGCGCCGCGTCGCGCTCCAGGCGCAGGTGACCCTCGACACGAGCGGGCGCATGCTCCTCGGCACCGACATCGCGAGCGCGATGACGACGCTCGAGTCACTCGGCGTCGACGTGATCGGTCTCAACTGCTCTACCGGTCCCGAGCACATGCGCGAGCCCATCCGCTACCTCGGCGAGCACGCGCGGCTCCCGATCTCGGTGATCCCGAATGCAGGGCTTCCGCTCAACACGGGGCTGGGCGAGGCGGTCTATCCGCTCGAGCCGGCGCCGATGGCCGCCGCGCTCGCGGAGTTCGTGCACGACTTCGGTGTGCGGATCGTCGGCGGCTGCTGCGGTACGACACCCGAGCACCTGAGCGCGATCGTCGCGGCCGTCAAGCAGGTCGAGGCGAAGCAAGAAGAGCCCGAGCGCCCCGAAACGCACATCCCGCGCGTCTCGTCGGCGATGCGCGCGATCACGCTGCACCAGGACCCGCCGCCGCTGCTCATCGGTGAGCGCGTCAACGCGCAGGGCTCGCGCAAGGTGAAGCGGCTGCTGCTGGCCGAGGACTACGAGGGGATCGTTCAGGTGGGGCGCGAACAGGTGGAGGCCGGGGCGCACGTGCTCGACGTGTGCGTCGCGGTCACCGAGCGCGCGGACGAGGCGGCGCAGATGGCGGAGGTCGTGCGCCTGCTCTCGATGAGCGTCGAGTCCCCGATCATGATCGACTCGACGGAGCTCGACGTCATCAAGGCGGCCCTCGAGCACATCCCCGGGCGCGCGATCGTGAACTCCATCAACATGGAGAACGGCCGCGCACGCATCGACAGTGTGCTGCCGGTGGTGAAGGCGAACGGCGCGGCGGTAGTCGCGCTCACGATCGACGAGGTCGGCATGGCGAAGACCGCCAGCCGGAAGCTCGAGATCGCACGCCGCATCCACGGGATAGCCACGCAGGAGTATGGGCTCGAGCCCGAAGACATCATCTTCGATGCGCTCACCTTCACCCTCGCGACCGGCGAAGCCGAGTGGCTGGACTCGGCGCACGAAACGATCGATGGGATCAAGCTGATCAAGCGCGAGCTCCCGGGCGTCTTCACGAGCCTGGGGGTGAGCAATGTGAGCTTCGGGCTCGATCAGCACGCGCGCGCGGTGCTGAACTCTGTGTTTCTGCATCACTGCGTGAGCGCGGGGCTCGACATGGCGATCGTGAATCCCGCGCACGTCACGCCGTACGTCGAGATCCCGGCCGACGAGCGCGCGCTCGCCGATGACATGGTGTTCAACCGCCGCCCGGACTCGCTGCAGCGCTTCATCGAGCACTTCGCCGCGCGTGGGCCGAATGCCGCGGCGGAGGCCGCGAGCGGCGCCGCCGATGCGACGGCGATGGAGCCGGACGAGCGCGTGCGCTGGCACGTGCTCTATCGGAAGAAGGATGGCGTGGAGCTCGCGCTCGATGCCGCCGGAGTGCGCGAGAATCCCGTTCGCGTGCTCAACGAAGTGCTCCTCCCCGCCATGAAGGAGGTCGGCGACCGTTTCGGCGCCGGCGATCTCATTCTCCCCTTCGTGCTGCAGAGCGCCGAAGTGATGAAGAAGGCGGTGGCGCATCTCGAGACGTTTCTCGAGCGGAAGGAGGGGTACACGAAGGGGAAGGTCGTGCTCGCGACGGTCTACGGCGACGTTCACGACATCGGGAAGTCGCTCGTCAACACGATCCTGTCGAACAACGGCTACACCGTGTACGACCTCGGCAAGCAGGTGCCGGTGAACACGATCATCGACAAGGCGATCGAGGTCGGGGCGACTGCGATCGGATTGTCGGCGCTGCTCGTGTCGACGTCGAAGCAGATGCCGATCTGCGTGCAGGAGCTCGATCGTCGCGGACTGGACTTCCCCGTACTGATCGGCGGCGCCGCGATCAACCGCCGCTTCGGGCGCCGCGCGATGTTTCTCGAGAACGAGCGCGCGTACGCCCCGGGCGTCTTCTACTGCAAGGACGCATTCGAGGGACTCGACACGATGGAATCGCTCATCGATGCCGACAAGAAGGGCCCAATGCTGCTCGAGCTCATCGAGAGCGCGCGCAAGGACGTGTTTCTGCGCACGGCGGTGGGCAAGGACATCTCGCACGGCGACAGCGCGGGGCAGCGGAGCGCCGTCATCGCGAACAACCCGGTCCCCAAGCCACCGTTCTGGGGCGCAAAGGTGCGGCGCGACATTCCGATCGCGGAGGTGCTCGCCCTCCTCGACATCGATGAGCTCTTCCGTCTGCAGTGGGGCGGACGCGGCTCCGGTCCCGCGTGGGAGAAAGCCGTGCGCGAAGAGTTCCGCCCGGCGCTCGCACGACTTTCCGAGAGCGCCGAGCGCGAGACGTGGCTCGCGCCGCAGACGGTGTACGGCTACTTCCCCGTGCAGTCGAGTGGCAACGATCTCATCGTGTACGACCCCGCCGCGATGCAGAGCGACGGCGGCTCGTTGCGCGAGATCGCGCGCTTCCCCTTCCCGCGCCAGGAAGGGCGCGAGCACCTCTGTCTCGCAGACTATTTCCGCTCGGTCGAGTCGGGCGACGTCGATGTCGCGGCGTTCCAGATCGTGACCGTCGGCGACGAGGCGACTCGTCGCTTCGAGCAGCTGCAGGCGAAAGGGGAGTTCTCCGAGGGCTACTATCTCCACGGCCTCGGCGTCGAAGCCGCGGAGGCGACGGCCGAGTGGGTGCATCGGCTCATTCGACGCGAGCTTGGGATTCCGGGTGACCAGGGGAAGCGCTACTCGTGGGGATATCCGGCCTGTCCGGATCTCGAGGGGCACGCGCAGCTGTTCAACCTGCTCCCCGCCACCGCGGCGCTCGGCATCGAGCTCACGTCGGCGTTCCAGCTGACACCCGAGCAGTCCACGGCGGCGATCGTGATTCATCACCCGCAGGCGAAGTACTACGCAGTGCGCGGCGCGGCGGCCGAAACGGAGGCCGCATGACCATCGCCGTTGCCGGACTCGCAAAGAACATCGAGCGCCCGGACGTGCGCGGCATCGCGGACCCGGAGCGCATCATGGTCGCCGACGGCGCGATGGGCACGATGCTCTACTCGCGCGGCGTGTTCATCAATCAGTGCTACGACGAGCTCAACGTGCGCTCGCCGGAGCTCGTGCTCGATGTGCATCGCGCGTACGTGAAGGCCGGCGCGGAGCTCCTCGAGACGAACTCGTTCGGAGCCAACCGGCTCAAACTCGCGCAGTATGGGCTCGAGAATCACGTCGCGGAATTCAACAAACGTGCGGCGGAGATCGCGCGCGAGGCGGCGGGCGCCAACGTGCTCGTCGCCGGCGCCGTCGGCCCGCTCGGCATTCGCATCGAGCCCTTCGGCGCCACGAGCCGCGAGGAGGCGCGCCATCACTTTCGCGAGCAGATGCATGCCCTCCTCGAGGGCGGCGCGGACTGCTTCCTCCTCGAGACCTTCAGCGACCTGGGCGAGATCGAGCAGGCGCTCGCCGCGGCGCGCGAGCTCTCGCTGACCACGCCGGTGATCGCGCAGATGACGATCGGCCAGGACGGGCTCACTCCATTCGGCGCGACCCCCGAAGATGTTGCGCGCACGCTCGACGAGTGGGGTGCGGATGTCATTGGGCTGAACTGCTCCGTGGGCCCGCAGGCCATTCTCGAGGCGATCGAGCGAATGGCCGCGGTGACGAAGCGAAAGCTGAGCGCGCAGCCGAACGCCGGCATGCCGCGCGATGTCTCGGGGCGCACGATGTACATGGCGAGCCCGGAGTACATGGCGAGCTACGCGCGCCATTTCATCCAGGCGGGCGCGAAGCTCATCGGCGGCTGCTGCGGCACCACCCCCGAGCACATCAAGGCGCTCGTCGATGGCATTCGCCCGCTCGTGCCGCGCAACCAGCGGAAACCGAGCGTGCGCTATCAGATGCCGCACGCGATCGGGCTCGACGATACGGGCGGAGAGGGCGCTCCGGTTGCTGTGGGCGTAGCGGAGATGCCCTTCGCGCGCCGCTCGCGCTGGGCGGGGAAGATCTCGCGTAACGAGTTCGTCACCTCCGTGGAGATCGTGCCGCCGCGCGGTGTCGACGCGACCGCGATGCTCGAGGGCGTTTCGGCGCTCAAGGTCGCGGGGGTCGATGCGGTGAACGTCCCCGATGGCCCGCGCGCGCAGAGCCGCATGGGGGCGCTCATGACCAGTCTCCTCATCGAGCAGCGCATCGGCATGGAGACGGTCACGCATTACTGCTGCCGCGACCGCAATCTCCTCGGCATGCTGAGTGATCTGCTCGGCGCTTCGGCGATGGGACTTCGCAATCTGCTCATCATCACGGGCGATCCGCCGAAGATGGGACCGTATCCGGACGCGACCGCGGTGTTCGACATCGACTCGATCGGTCTCACCAACCTCGTGAGCCGCCTCAACAAGGGACTCGATCCGGGAGGCAACTCCCTCGGAAGCAAGACGGCATTCACGATCGGCGTAGGGGTGAATCCCGCGGCGATCGATCCGCAGTACGAGCTGCGGCGCTTCGAGTGGAAGGTCGATGCGGGGGCGGAGTACGCGATCACGCAGCCGGTGTTCGACGTCGCGCAGCTCGAGAAGTTTCTCGAATCGATTGCGCACGTCCGCATCCCGATCGTCGCGGGGATCTGGCCGCTCGTGTCGGCGCGCAACGCGGAGTTCCTCGCCAATGAGGTGCCGGGTGTGGTGGTGCCGGAGGCGGTACTCGCGCGGATGCGGGGCGCGAGCGAGAAGTCGAAGGAGCACGCGGTGGCGGAGGGGATCGCGATCGCTCGCGAGATGCTCGAGCGGGTGCGTGGCAGCGTTCAGGGTGCGCAGGTATCGGCCCCGTTCGGCAAGGTCGAACTCGCGGTCAAGGTGTTCGAGGCTTGAGTGCCGGCGGCGCCGATTCAGCTATATTCCCGAGTCACAGCTGAGGCGAGGGAAAGCGCATGAAGGGAATTCTGATCATCGATCACGGCTCGATGAAGGAAGCGGCGAACCACATGCTCGAGTGCGTAGGCGAGCTCGTGCAGCGCATGGCGGGGAGCGGAGCAGTGGTGCGCGTCGCGCACATGGAGCTTGCCGCCCCGAGCATCGCCGACGGCTTCGCTGCGTGCGTTGCCGCGGGGGCCACGGAGATCGTCGCCATCCCCTACATGCTCTCACCGGGGAAGCACTCCACGCGCGACATTCCGCGAATGGTCGCGGAGATCTCGGCCGAGCATCCCGGGATTCCTGTGCGGGTAACGACGGCGTTTGGGGTCAACGAGCAGCTGGCGGCGGTGGTGTTGACAAAAGCCGGGGTCTCGTCGATCACCCCCGTAGACCCGCATCGGTGCGAGCGTCCGGCGGGCACGCCCGAGCGCTACTGCGGCGATGGCTGCGCCGAGAACAATTCGCCGGCCACACTACGCCTGGCGAGCACGCTTTCGATCTAGCGCGCCAACACTGCGCGCAGTGGGCCCCCGAAGTAAGATTGTCTCCATGACTATCGACGGCTCCAACGCGCACGCCCCGCTCACCGTTCTCTCCGAAGAAGAGAGCGCATTCCGCGACGCCGTGCACGAGTTCGCGGAGCAGGAAGTTCGTCCTCGCGTGCAGGAGATGGAGCGCGCCGCGCGCATCGACCCCGCGCTCGTCCACGGCCTATTCGAACTCGGGCTCATGGGGATCGAGGTCGACGACAACTACGGCGGTGCCGGCGGCTCGCTCATGATGGTGACGCTGGCCGTCGAGGAGATCAGCCGCGTCGATGCGTCGGCGGCTATCATGGTCGACGTCCAGAACACGCTCGTCAACTATCCGATCGCGCTCCACGGAACCGATGCGCAGCGAGAGAAGTACCTCGCGCGCCTGACGTCGAAGACGATCGGTGCCTACGCACTCTCGGAAGCCGGCTCGGGCTCGGACGCCTTCGGCCTGGCGACGCGCGCGGAGAAGCGCGGCGACGACTGGGCGCTCACGGGCCGCAAGCTCTGGATCACCAACGGCGCGGACGCCGGCATCTTCGTGGTCTTCGTCAACGCGAATCCCGACGCCGGCTACAAGGGGATCACCGCCTTCATAGTCGAGCGCGACACGCCGGGCTTCACCATCGGCAAAAAGGAAGACAAACTCGGCATCCGTGCGTCGAGCACGACGGAGCTGATCTTCGACGAGTGCGTCGTGCCCGCCGCGAACGTGCTCGGCGAGGTCGGGCGGGGATACAAGATCGCGATCGAGACGCTCAACGTCGGGCGGATCGGGATCGGCGCGCAGATGATCGGGATCGCGCGCGGCGCGCTCGAGGCGACGCTGGGCTACGTGAAGGAGCGCAAGCAGTTCTCCACGCGGCTCGCGGACTTCCAGGGAATTCAGTTTCAGCTCGCGCAGGCCGCGACGGAGCTCGAAGCCGCACGGCTCATGGTCTACAACGCCTCGCGAATCAAGGATGCGGGCGGGCAGTTCACGCGCGAGGCCGCAATGGCGAAGCTCTTCGCGTCACAGGTATGCGAGCGCGTGACGTCGCTATGCGTCGAGCTGCACGGCGGCTACGGCTACACCAAGGATTACCCAGTCGAGAAATTCTACCGCGACGCGAAAATCGGAACGATCTACGAGGGTACGTCGAACATGCAGCTCCAGACGATCGCGAAGCTGCTGCTCAAGTAGCCGTCTCCGTTTTAGCCGCGCAGCGCTCCGAGCACGCCGGGGAGCGCACCAATGACCCAGACGATCGCAGCGACGAGATACGAGTCGGACTTCGAGACCTTCCCGGTGATCTGCAGCCCAATTGCGAGGAGGATCGTCTCCCAGATCGTGAAGACGTCGAGCCGGACGAGGAGCGCCATGAGAATCGGCGACGTCGTTTCCGGATCGAGCAGCGCGCCCGCTCCCATGGTGAGTCGCGACAAGCCGTTGAGGCGGTCAGGGCTCGAGAGCAAGCCGATGATCGCCCCCGCGACCGACGCGAGTATCTTCGGGAAGAATGCGTAGCTCGCCACCATGATGCCCTGCGCCGGCGTCTGCGTCGAGCGAAACATTTTTCCGGTGAGGCAGAGCACGAGCCCGGTGAGCACCGCCATGATGGGTATGGCGACGATGATGAAGACCGGCCCGAACTTCTCTCCAATCGCTTGCTGCTTCGCGAGCTGGTCGGTGGTGATCTCGGGGTGCTGCTTCTGCACCTTCGCGAAGGCCCGGGTCGTCTCTGCGTCGATCGCGGGCTGGACGAGCGGCTTGGTGCCGTAAAGAAGAATGCCGAAGAGCACCGTGAGTACGAGCAGCGGGACGCCGAATCCCGATAGTGCGCGACGCCGGAAGACCGACGACGGTGACGTAAAAATGTCGATGAAGTCTTCCCAGAGCGACGTTGGCGATGCGGCGGGAGTTGGCGTTGGCTCGGTCACGGGCGACTCCACGAATTGGGTGTGTACGACTCTGGCCAGCGAAACTACGTACTCTCGCCGCTACACGTTTCACACATTGTCGGCCCGCTCCGGGCCCTAACGTTACCGTAGCTTTTTTCCGAGGATCGCAGCCGTGCGCTTGCTGTCGTTCGCACTACTTGGGTTTCTCGCCGCAGCGCCGCTCGCAGGGCAGGTGTCCGCCGCCGAGTACGCGGGACGGCGCGATTCCCTCGCGGCCGCCATGAGCGACGGCGTGTTGATCGCCCTTGGCGGCCACGAGCCGGTGGAGGATTTCCTCAGCTTCTATCCGCCACCGTCGTTCTATTACCTCACCGGGATCACCGAGCCCGACGCGGTTCTCGTCATGACGAAGGGAGGGACGGCGAGGACGATGATCCTGTTCGTTCAGCCGCGCGATCCGTCCCGCGAGGCGTGGACGGGCGCGCGGCTCGGCACCGCGGGGATGACGCGCACCACGGGGATCCCCTCGCGGACGATCGACCAGCTCACGCCCACGCTCGATTCCCTGCTCGCCTCGGGAGCGACGCTCTCGGTGGTCGGCGATCTTGCGGGAGGCGGGTACGCGACGCGCGACGAGCAGCTCGTCTCATCGCTGCGCGACACGCATCACGGTCTTCGCATCGTGAGTGCGAACGCCCTCGTCGAGCACCTTCGCATGCGGCACAGTGCGTCCGAGCTCGCGCTCGAGCGCAAGGCCATCGACATCACCGTGCGCGCGCAGCACGATGCGATTTCGGCGATTCGCCCCGGCGTCAACGAGTTCGAGATCCATGCGCTCATCGACTACACCTTCCGGAGGAATGGCGCCGATCGCCCGGCATTCTCCACGATCGTCGGCTCCGGCCCCAACTCGACCGCGCTGCACTACAACACCAACGACCGCTACATGCAGGCGGGGGACGTCGTCGTCATGGATATCGGCGCATCGTATCGCGGCTACGCGGCCGACGTCACGCGCACCGTGCCCGTGAGCGGCACCTTCACGGCGGAGCAGCGCGCAGTGTATCAGGTGGTGCGTGACGCGCAGCACGCGGCCGAGGTCGTGGCGAAGATCGGCGCAGCGTCCGTGGAAATGGACGAGGCGGCGAACACGGTGCTGAGCAGCGGGCTCGCGAAGCTCGGGCTCATCGAATCGGCGACTGCGACATACGATGCCGGCCCCTCGGGATGCCGTCGCCGCGTCGCCACCGGCTGTTCGCAGCTCGCCCTTTTCTATTTTCATGCACTCGGTCACGCCATCGGACTCGAAGTGCACGACCCCACCTCCTACACCATCGTCCCGGGCGGCACATTCACCCTCGAGCCAGGAATCTACGTGCGGCCGACGGTGCTCGACGACCTCCCCGACACGCCGAGGAACAGAGCGATGATCGCGAAACTTCGCCCCGCGGTGCAGCGCTACGCGAACATCGGCGTGCGCATCGAGGATGACTACTTCGCGACCGACGGTGGTGTGGAGTGGATCTCGCGAGGGCCGCGCGAAGCGAGCGAAATCGAGCAGCTGATGCGCCTGCGCGCAGCGGTCCCGGCCGCGCGCGATTCCTCGATCGTGAACTGGTATCGGCAGACGCAGCCCGGCACTCGCTGAGCTCAGCCCGTCGTTCCGTGCAAGATCCCGCTCCGCACACGCACGGCCTTCGCTGAAGCACCAGGCAGCGGCACGAGCCGATGCTGCACGTGCCATGTGAATTGCAGCGGCGCCACGAGCGATTGCTGCTTCCCCCCGCGAACGATGGTGATCGGGATCATCGCGCTCATCGCGTCGCCGTATCTCGCTCGAAGTTGCTGCACGAGCGAGGGCGCGTCCCCCGGGATGTCGCCCACGCGCACGAGATCGTCGCCGGCGCGCACTCCGGCCTGCTCTGCGGTCGATCCCGGCTCGACCTGCGTGATGCGCATCCCGTTGTCATCCTGCCCCATGGTGACGCCGAGCAGCGGTGTGCGCACGGAATCGGCGAGAAGCTGCAGCGCGGCGAGTGGCAGCACGCTTTTCCAGGGGTACGCGTCTCGTCCGTCGATGTAGCGAGCGTCGAAGTCGGCGAACGACCGCCCGGGCGCGACCCCCTCGACCGCCTTCCACCATTGTTCGCCGGTGAATCCCTTCCCTGCCTTGTACGCGTCGCCATAGAGACCGCGCATCACATCGTCCAGCGACCGATGGTTGTCGCTCGCGTCGCGGATGATGATGTCGAGCATGAGCCCCGCGAGCGAGCCCTTGGGATAGTACGCGTCCGCGGTGCCATCGGTCGGATGGATCCAGGCGGAGAGGGACGCGTCGTCGAGACCGAAGGGTGGCAGCGCGTCGACCTCGCCGATCTTTCCCGCGGTCGTCGCGAAAAACGCGCTACTGTCGGTGATGCCACTGCGCACCAGCGCAAGATCGGCGTAATAGTCGGTGACGCCTTCGCTCTCCCAAAGCCACGTCGTCGGCTGCTCGTGCGCGTACTGGTACGGCCACATCTCCGCAGGGCGCAGCCGCTTCACGTTCCAGGCGTGAAAGATCTCGTGCGCGTAAACGGAGGTGAGCACGGGGCTCCCGATTGCGAACACGCTGGTGAGATCGACGTGCGAGTTCTGATGCTCGAGCCCGACGATCGCACCGAAGGCAGAGTCGGCGATCTGCATCACCGTGTACGTCTTCCATGGCGTCTCGCCGAACACCGCCGACTCGACGCCGATGATCTTCGCGAGATCGCGGAGCGTCGCGGCGCGGCGCGGCGCACTCTCGATCGATGCGGGATAGCTCGCGAAACGCAGCCACACGTCTCCGACACGAACGCTGTCGAGGTCGAAGCGACCGGCGACGAACGGCATGTCCACGAGGTCGTGGTAGGATGGTGCGGTGAAGCCGCCGCGTGCGCCCGACGCCATCCCCGTCGCGAGGCGCCAGCCGGCGGGAACGCTCACGTCGACGGTGCTCGCGAAGTCGAGCGGGCGGCCGGCGGGGTACGGAAAGAGATTGGCTCCATTGAGCAGCGCAAAGTCCGGCTGACTCCACGAATTGGAGTTGTCGAGGGAATCGTTTTTGTACTCGAATGAGATCGAGACCGTCCCCGCGCCGGAGGGACGCACGCGCCAGGTCTGGTAGTCGGCCTTGTCCCAGGGGAGCGCCTTCCCCCCGCTCGTCGCCGCGAAGGCGGAGACGTATTTAGCCCAATAGCCGAGCTCGTATGAGCCGGGCGTCCAGGCGGGTAGGGCGAGCAGCACTGGCTCCGTCGACCCCACCGTGAAGGACATGACGACGCGAATCCTTCGCTGCGCGGCGTCGGAGCTGTCGAGAGCAATGCGGTAGCCGACCGCCGAGATCGGTGCCGAGACGGGTGTGGCGGGAGGAGCGCCCTGCGCGCGCGAGACGGCTGCCGGGGAGGTGGCAAGAATCGCGTACAGCAGAGCCCGTATGCCGATAAGTCGCATTGGAGGCGTGAGTTGGGGAAACGCCAAGCTAACGCGCATCCATCTTTCTTCGATGGCTCGTGGGCGCATGATTTGCATTGGAGACCGTGGCAGCCGAAGTCGATATTTTACAACGAGATACGCAGTTTAAACCGAGCCTCTGGCCCCGCCGTGCACCTTATTTCCCGCCTTCCATTCCCCGTGCTGGGAATCGACGAAACAGGGACGATCCGCGAAAGCAACGGAACGCTCGAGCGGGAGCTGGGGTTGGGGCACTCCCTCGACCGGCAGCCGCTCGCTGCATGCCTCCTCGAGGGGTCGGAGTCCGCAATCGCGATGATCCTTGGCGTTACCGCCAGCGAGAGCCCGGTGGTCCAGCTCGCGTTCGCCGGGCCCAGCACGAGCTCCCGTACATTCTACGTCGTCGTCGACGGGAGCAACCGGTGGCTCGTCGGTCAGCCGCGCGAGTTCGACGAGCAGCGGGATGCGGCGTCACGCGCGCACGAGCGCGCAGAAGCACAGACGGACGAGTATGCGCGCATCAGCCAGGAGCTCCTGAGCGCCAACGAGCAGCTCGCGCAGCGCGCACAGGCGCTCGTCGAGGCGAGCCAGGCGAAGGCGCGCTTTCTCGCCACGATGTCACACGAGCTGCGTACGCCGCTCAATGCCGTTCTTGGCTACGCCGGCCTCCTGCGCGACGGCGTCTACGGCAACGTGACCGAACAGCAGGAACGGGCAGTCCAGGCAATCGTGCGTCGCGCCAAGGATCTCCAGCTGCTCATCGACGACGTGCTCGATCTCGCGAAAATCGAGTCCGGCCGCGCGGAGCTGCGTGTCGACGAGTTCGACCCGAGCGCCGTGCTGGCCGAGGTAAAGGACGCAATCGGGTCGTTCGCGCGCGACAAGAATCTCCGCGTGTCCGTACGTACGCGCATCAAGCGGCGCGTACGCCTCGACCGCGGCAAGTACAAGCAGGTGCTGCTCAACCTCGCGTCGAACGCCGTGAAGTTCACCCCGGAAGGCGGCGACGTCGAGCTCTCCGTCGAAGAGGGCGATGGCGACACGGTTCTCACATACGTGCGCGATTCGGGGATCGGCATCGCGCCGGAAAATCTCAACGTCATCTTCGATGATTTCCAGCAGGTGGAATCGGGCACCACGCGCCGCTTCCAGGGCATCGGGCTCGGGCTCGCGATCGTGAAGCGCACCGTCGAGCTCCTCGGCGGCAGCGTGACGGTGAAGAGCGAGCCGGGACGCGGCACCTCGTTCTGCATGAGTTTACCCATTCGCCCAGAAGGCGAGGCGCTCGTGGGTGAGACCGGGGTGATTCCCGACGATGCAGCGCTGTCGAACGATCCGATCATCGTCGCGATCGATGACGATCCGGAAGTCATCTCGCTTCTGCGCGATTCACTCGCGCCGGCGCACTTCCGCGTCGTTGGCGCGCTCAACGGCGACCGCGGGATGGAGCTCGCGCGCATCCTCAAGCCGTTCGCGATCACACTCGATATCATGATGCCTGAGAAGGATGGCTGGCAGGTGCTGCGAGAGATCAAGGCAGACCCGGAGCTCTGTCGCACGCCGGTGATCGTCATGTCGATCGTGTCCGAGCGCTCGCTCGGTTTCTCGCTCGGCGTCACCGACTATCTCGTGAAGCCGGTGGATCGCCGCGTGCTCATCGATGTGCTGGAGCGGCTGCGGGAGCGAAAGGTGATGCAGAGCGCGCTCGTGGTGGACGACGACTACGATGCCCGCGCGCTGCTCGCCGACCTCCTGCGCTCACTCGGCGTGCGCGTGCGTACGTGCGACAGCGCTACGGCGTGCATCGACGCGTTGCAGAAAGAGCCCGCCGATCTGCTCTTCCTCGATGTGGAGATGTCCGAGCAGGAAGTGTCGCACATCATGGACTTCGTCTCTGCCGACCACCGCTTCGACAACACGCGCACCGTGGTGATCACTCGCAACGACGTCAGCGGGAGTCAGCAGGAATGGATGCGCCGTGCTGCGGCGGAGGTGGTGTACGAAGGGCACGAACATTCCGAATCGCTCCTCAACGATCTTCGCGGTGCGCTGACCGCGCTGGGAGCGTCGATCGAGGGCTAGGGTCGGCGCGATCCCGCCCGCGTGTGCAATTCCGCCGCCGGCTGTCGTCCCATGTGTGTGCGAGCCATGACGGCTCGCCGCTCACATCGAGGACGATATGCGGAGTGCCCCCTACCTGCTGTGCATCGCTGCGCTCATCACCGCCTGCGGCAAGGACCCTGCGCGCGCATCATCGCGGGAGACGCGCGATGAGCTGTCGCAGGCGGGCGACGCCAGGAGTGATGCGCCGGCGCTGATGTCGAAGGCTGCGGGTGCGTCGGGGAACATGGTGATGCCCGTAGCGGCGCCAGCCCCGAGCGACGCGGCCTCGGCGCAAATGCCGTCGGCGCACTCCGTGAGCGATTCGGTGGTCAGCTCGATGATCATCCGCACCGGACAGGCGAGCGTGCGTGTCGACTCGCTCGAGCGGGGCATTCGAGCGGTGCGCGCGCTGGCGAGTCGCGTGGGCGGCTTCGTGGCCAACAGCTCGATCTCGGCCGGCGACGATCAGATGCACGCGGCGACACTCGAGATCAAGCTCCCCGCGGGGCACTTCGATGACGCGATCAGCGGACTGCAGCCGATCGGATCGCTCGAGTCCGTGAGTGTGAGCGCGGAAGATGTCGGGGAGGAGTTCGTCGACGTCGCCGCGCGCGCGGTGAATGGACACAAGCTCGAGCAGCGGCTCATCGAGATCCTGGGCGCCCGCACCGGAAAGCTGAGCGACGTGCTCGCGGTGGAGCGCGAGCTCGCGCGCGTGCGCGAGGATATCGAGCGGCAGGAGGGGCGGATGCGCTATCTGCGCACGCGCGCGGCCATGAGCACGCTCTCGGTGACGGTGCACGAGAAGGCCCCTGTGGTCGCGGGCACGGGAACCTTCGGCGTGCTCGCCGATGCGTTTCGCCAGGCATGGCGCAACTTCATCGGCTTCATCGCCGGCGCGATTGCGGCCATGGGCGTCCTTCTTCCGCTCGCTGCCGTCGTGGCGACCGCGGGGTGGCTCGTGTGGCGCGCACGCCGCACGCGCCGCATCGCGAGCGAGGTACGGCCCAGCTAGCGTACATCGGGCACCGGCCCGGGCGTCTCTTCCCCGGGCCGATGTCGCTCGGCCATATTGCCTCGTCACGCGACGAGGAGCTCATGTCGATTCCCACCCAGCCGCCGCTCAATGCGGAGGCAGACCAAATTCCGATCTCCGCCGAAAGCGAAGTACACGTCCCCTACGTCGCATCCAGCAAGGATCTCCCCGAGCTCACCGTCGGTGCGATCGCGCTTGGCATCCTGCTCGGACTCGTGTTCGCGCTCTCGAGCGTCTACCTCGCGCTCAAGGTCGGGCTGACCGTCAGCGCATCGATTCCGATCTCGGTGCTCTCGATCACGATCTTCCGCTACATCTCGCTGACGTTCGGCGCGAAGCCCGCGACGATTCTTCAGAACAATATGGTGCAGACGACGGGCTCCGCGGGCGAGTCGGTGGCCGCGGGGATCGTCTTCACGCTCCCCGCCCTCCTCCTCCTGGGCTACAACCTGCCGTGGACCAAGGTGGCCGCGGTCGCGGTCGTGGGCGGACTGCTCGGTGTCTTCCTCATGATCCCGCTGCGCAACGCGCTCATCGTGAAGGAGCGGAAGACCCTCAAGTATCCCGAGGGGACTGCGGCGGCCGAGGTGCTGATCGTGGGCGAAGAGCGCGGGGTGCAGGCGCGCACCGTGTTTCTGGGCTTCGGCCTCGCGGCGCTGTACAAGTTGCTCGTGAGCGGGCTGCATCTCTGGCAGGAGGTGCCTCGCTATGTGTTTCAGCGCATCGCACCAACGGGGAAGATCGAGCTCTTCGGCGAGATCCGGGCAGAGATCAGCCCCGAGCTCACGGGGGTGGGCTACATCATCGGGCCGCGCATCGCCGGCTTCCTCTTCGCCGGCGGATGTCTCTCGTATTTTGTGCTCATCCCGACGATCAAGCTCTTCGGCGCAGGGCTCACCGAGATCATCCCGCCCGGGACTCAGCTCATCAGCGGAATGGATGCGACCGCGGTGCGCGCGAACTACGTCTACTACATCGGCGCGGGTGCGGTCACGGCGGCGGGGCTGATCAGTCTCATGCGCTCGCTCCCGACGATCGTCTCGGCGATGGTCGGCGGCTTTCGCCGCTCCGGTGAGGATCGCGCGGGGGGCACGGTGCGCGCACGCACCGATCGCGATCTGCCGATCAAGGTCGTGCTCATCGGCGTGGTCGGGTGCGCGCTCGCGATGATCGCGCTGCCGCAGATCGGGATCAACGTGCTGGCGGCGCTCCTCGCCGTGGGCTTCGCATTCCTGTTCGTCACCGTATCGAGCCGCATCACGGGGCAGATTGGCGCATCGTCCAACCCCATCTCGGGAATGACCGTGGCGACGGTGCTGCTCACGGCGCTGATCTTTCTCGCCATCGGGTGGACCGGCGTGGAGCATCGCGTGCTCGCGCTTACCATCGGCGGCGTGGTGTGCGTGGCGGCCGCGGTCGCAGGGGCGACGTCGCAGGATCTCAAGACGGGATACATCGTGGGCGCTACTCCGGCGCGCCAGCAGATCGGACTGCTCTTCGGAGTGACGACCTCCGCACTCCTCATTGGCGGGATGATCGCGCTGCTCAACACCGCGCATCGCACGATCGTCGAGAAGAGCTACCCGGGGGTTACCGTGACCACGATCGACGCGGGCGCGAGCGAGACCATCGCCGGAGTGTCGTATCAGGTCGGGCATCTCTACGAGGCGACGGGCGGCGCGCCGGCCGGAAAGTATCTCGTCGATGCACAGCACGCGATCCACTATCTTGTCGATCCCGGCATCGCCGGACGCTATCCGAAGGACGTGAGCGGCCGTACCGTCGAGAAGCTCGACTCGCCGAAGGCGCAGATCATGGCGCTCGTCGTCGACGGCATCCTGACGCAGAGGCTGCCATGGGGACTCATTCTCATAGGCGCATTCCTCGCGATCGCGATGGAGATCCTCGGGATCCCCTCACTCCCCGTTGCCGTCGGCGTGTATCTGCCGATCTCGACGTCCGCGACGATGTTCATGGGCGGCGTCGTGCGCTGGCTCGTAGAGCAGCGGCTGGCACCTGAGGATCGCGTGGGTGCGAAGGCCGACTCGGGCCCAGGCGTCCTCTTCTCATCCGGGCTCATCGCCGGAGGAGCGATCATGGGCGTCGCGCTCTCGGTGCTCGCGATCTGGAAGATCAGGAACAACACGCAGACGATGGCCGACGCCATCGATCTCTCGAAGCACATCGGCTTCGTCGGCGCGAGCGCGGCCGCGGCGATCCTTCTGTACGTGCTCTTCCTCGCCGTTCCACTCTACCGTGTGGGGCGTGCGGGCGGTGGGCGCGAGCACTGATGCGCGTCATCTCGCTCCTCCCCGCCGCCACCGAGATCGTCTGCGCGCTCGGCGCCGCCGACACACTCGTCGGCATGTCGCACGACAGCGACTTTCCATCGGAGCTCCTGCACGCGGGGATTCCCCGGGTCACGCGCTCGACGATCGATTCGAACGCCGCGCCGGCTGAAGTCGATCGCATGGTGCGCGTCGCCGACACGCTCGGCGATGCGCTCTACGTTCTCGACGCCGATACGATTGCGACGCTCGAGCCCGATCTCATCATCACGCAGGGAGTATGCGACGTGTGCGCCGTTCGTGAAGTGGACGTGCGCATCATCGCCGAAAGTCTCTGGAAGCCGCCAGCAGTGCTGTCGCTGGCTGCGGACTCGCTCGAGGAAATGCTGAATGACATACGTCGTGTGGGAGCGGCGATCGAGCGATGGCAGCTGGCCGAGTCGCTGGTCACTCGACTCGAGGACAGGCTGCGCAAGGTTCACGAGCGGCTCGTGCAGGCGTCAGTGCCGCGCCCGCGGGTTGCGATCATCGAGTGGACCGATCCGATCTACAATTCGGGGCATTGGGTGCCGCAGATGGTGCGGCGCGCCGGGGGGATCGAGGTTTTGGGGAAGGCGGGCGCGCGCTCGCGCGTGGTTACGACCGCGGAGGTCGTTGAGAGCAAACCAGATACGGTGATTGTCGCACCGTGCGGCTATACTGTCGAGCGCGCCTCGGCGGCGGGCTCGGTGCTCATGCGCAAAAAGGATTGGAGCTGGCTGTCGCACCGTCGCGTCTGGGCCATGGATTCCGGCTCCTTCCTTACGCGCGCGGGGCCGAGGCTGGTGGATGGGGTCGAAACGCTGGCGGAAATCTTTCACCCGACCGTCTTCCCCCGCCCCTCGCGCCTTAGAGCCGTGGAGCTGCCGTCGACCTGATGTGCCGATTCGTCGCTGACGGTTCGATGACAATGATGCTTATAATTGCCGTACCCCCGATCGACTCTTCCATCCAACAATCCAACACTTGACCATGCTGAGTGATTCGTCGGTCACCTTCCTCAAGCGGCTACTCGACACGCCGGGCCCGTCCGGCTTCGAGGCTGCTCCGGCGCGACTATGGCGAGAGGAAGCTGGAAAGTTCGCGAAGGTGGAGTCCGACGTGCACGGGAACAGCATGGCGACGGTGCATCCCGATGGGCGCCCCATCATCATGCTCGCCGGCCACATCGACGAGATCGGCGTCATCATCCAGCACATCGATGAAGACGGCTACGTCCACATCTCGGGGATCGGTGGATGGGATCCGCAGGTGCTCGTGGCCCAGCGCATCCGTTTTCTGGGAACGCACGGCGATGTGATCGGCGTCGTGGGGAAGAAACCCATTCATCTGATGAAGTCCGAGGATCGCGAAAAGGCGTCGAAGATGACGGACCTGTGGGTGGACATCGGCGCTGCGAATCGCGCCGAGGCGGGTGAGCATCTCAGCGTCGGCGACGCTGGGGTCATCGACTCGAAGAGTGTGGTGCTGCCGAACAACCGCATCGTGTCGCGGTCGGTGGACGATCGCATCGGGGCGTTCGTCGTGCTCGAGGCGCTGCGGCGCTACAACGAGAGGCCGGGGAAGGCGAAGGTCGTCGCGGCGGCCACGACCCAGGAAGAGATCGCGTGGCATGGGGGAGGCGCCGGCGTGTGCGCGACGTGCATCGGCGCGCAGATGGCGATCGTCGTCGACGTCACCTTCGCCACCGATCATCCGGGGGTCGAGAAGAAGGAGCTCGGCGAGCACGCGATCGGAAGCGGCCCCGTGCTCGTGCGCGGCTCGATCATCAGCCCGGTGGTGTTCCGAAGGCTCCGTGGCGCGGCCGATGAGCTGAAAATTCCCTACACGCTCGCGGCGGCGGGGCGCGACACCTCGACCGATGCCGACGCGATCCACGTCTCGGCGCAGGGGATCGCGACGGCGCTCGTGTCGATCCCGAATCGCTACATGCACTCACCCAACGAGCTCGTGAGCCTCGAAGACGTCGACCGCGCGGCGGAGCTGATCGCCGAGGCGTGTCGGCGTGTGGACGAGAAGACGGACTTTACGGAGCGCTAACTTCAGTTTTTGCGGGGACTTATAAGAATCGCCGGGCTCGGGAGCCCGGCGGTTTTTTTATTTGGGCATTCACCCTTGCACCTGACGTAACGTGAGGACTTAGACTCTCCTCGTGACCACGAACACGATTCCCTACTCGCTGGTGACAACGATGTCGCTTCCACCCTGGAAAGTGGGCGAGCTCGCAAACCGGACCGGCATGTCGGTGCGCGCGCTCCACCACTACGACGAGATCGGGCTGCTCACGCCCACGCTGCGCACGCCGTCCGGCCATCGACTGTACCAGCAGTCGGATGTCGAGCGGTTGCAGCAGGTCCAGTCGCTGCGACTGATGGGAATCCCGCTGGACGAGGTGAGACGGCTGCTCGACGGAGCGGGGATGTCGCCTCGGGAAGTGATTGCGCTGCACATCGCCAAGCTGCACGAGCACATCGCTCTGCAGAACCGCCTGGCGGAGCGCCTCGAAGGGCTCGCAATGCATTTGAACACGGTGGAGGTCGCATCAATCAATGACCTCTGCCAGATCATACAGGTGACGACCGCTATGGAGAAATATTTTACGCCGGAGCAGCTCGAGGTGCTCCGCGACAGACGCACCTCGATCACCGAGGAGCACATGCACGAGGTTCGGGATTCCTGGAACGAGATCATTCCGCGGGTGCGAAAGGCCATGGCGGCGAACGTCGATCCGACATCGCCGGAAATCCTCGCGATCGCCAAACGATGGAAGGCGCTCGTCGAAGAGTTCACCGGGGGCGATCCGAAGATCGCGAACGCGGTGATGAACATGTACGACAACGAGGGCCCGAAGCTTCAGGAGTATCTTGGCGAAGTCCCGACCCCGGAGATGTTCGTGTACATGGGCAAGGCTTTCGCGGTGATGAAAGCGCGGGTGTAGCGTGGGGCGGCGGGTAGGTACCGCGTTGGCGTAACGCACAAAAAACGGATGGGGACGGACAACGAACGGATTGCTCCATCGGCAGCGAGAGACCTTCTTGCCGGTCGGAGCAATCAGTTTTGTGTCCGTCGCTTCTTCCCTGTTTATGGTATTTCACACGCTCTTACGACACCCTACCACAACCCAAGAACTACTCGTCGTCGATGTGAGCCATGTCGGCCGGCGTCGGGAATTTGCCGCTCTCGCGCTTTCGGCCCATCATCACCCACGATGCCGCGCCGCGGACTGCTTTCTCCTTGTCGCGGAGCAGAGTCTGAAGGGCGGCGAGCGCGCTCGACGTTTTGACCTCGCCGAGCGCGTGCACGGCGGCGACGCGCATCGGGGTGGGGCGGCGCTTGTTGAGCAAGCCTTTTTCCGTGCGTGCGATGTCCATCAGCTTCTCGACCGCGTGCGGAGTACCGAGCTGTCCCAGCGCTGTGACCATCGCCATTTGTACGCGATTGTCTTCCTCTTTGTCGAGCGCGCGCACGAGTGAGTCCACCGAGCCCGTGCGCTGCAGCGCCATCGCCTCCGCCGCGCGCTCGCGCACCTCTTCGGGCGCATCGCGCAACGCGCCGCGCAGCCCCTTCGCCGCAACGCCGGGGCCGAGCTTCGCCAGCGCGCTCGCCGCCGCCGTGCGCACGCGATCGTCGCGATGCTCGAGCAGCTTCTCGAGATCCGTGTCGGCCTCGGCCACGCGCATCTCGCCGAGCAGCTCGATCGCGTTGCGCACGACGAACCAGCGCGGATCGCCGAGCATGTGCACGAGCGTGCGAACGCCCGTGCGGAGGCGCAGCAGCGAGTCGTAGTACACGCGGCGGTCGGTGATCGAGGGCGCCGAGATGAGCGCCTCGACCAGCGCCTCGACCCCATCCTCCTCGGCGCGCAGGAAGATCGCCATGTACTGCTCGTAGTTCTCGCGCCGGCGCGGCAGCAGCTCGACGATGCACTTGAGCACGCGCGGCACGCACAGCCGTCGAACGGCGAGCGCGTACTGGCGCTTCGACATCTTGTCCTCGATCTCGCCTTCGCGCTTCACCAGTCCGTAGAAGACGTCCGCGACGATGTCGATCCGGTCCTTCCCCGATGAATCGGCGGCGAGCTTCACGAGCGTGTCGAGATGCCCCCCCACTTCCGTTGCCTCGCGCGCGCCATCGAGCTCCTCGAAGAGCTTCACCATCGACCCCTTCGGCGTCGAGGTCGTCGCGAACGCGGCGAACATCGCGTCGGCGTCCTGCTCACGCACGATGTCCACGGCGTCGAGCTCGTCACCGTCACCGCCGCTCGAGACTTCGGCACCGGCGGCCTGGACGGCTTCGAACTGCCCCGTCGTCGGCATGAACATCGTCATGCTGTTGCGCACGAAGCCGCTGCCGGCGTTGACCTTCGAGTTGGAGAGCGCCGTAGAGGCCTTCACCGCTATCGGTGCGTCGACCTTGAGGGTGATCGCCTGCGCGTCCAGCGCGCGCACGCGGGCGAGCGCGACTTCGCCGCCGTTGCCGGGCGAGGCGGCAACGGAGAGCAGCTTGGCGACCAGGAGAAGATCCGCGGGCGATGCGTTCCGCTGAATGTCGATCTCGAGAATCGAGTGTCCGATGAGCTGCGCCACGAGCCCGTCGACGCCTTCGAAGCGGGCCGGAACCACTTCGGCGTTGGCGGAGAGCAGCTGCATATCGTGCAGAATGAGCTTCACCGGCCCCTGCTCCGACACGGTCACCAGCGATCGCAACGTCGCGAGCTGCTTATCGAAGTTGCTTCCTTCGATGAGCAGCATCTGCACGAGGCGAGCGAAGTGACGGGCGAACGTCAGGGCGTATGACATCGAATGCTGAAGAGGTCCCTTTCAGAGGCGTGGACGGTCTGTTCCGAGGGAGATCGTCCCGATAATCGACAGATGACCTCGGGTGATCGTAACATTATGCTCGCACGCGTCTTGCGCGAATTTCAGCATGAGAAAACGCGGCCGCGAGGCGAGCAGCGCGAGCGCGAGCGTGGAGTGCGGACGGCTGGCAGTCGAGGGCACCGGCCGATAACATACTATTCGCAGCGCGCCTCTCACACACCCAACGACCGCATGTCCTCCGCACTCCTCCACCGCGCGGCATACGCCAGCGTGGTCGTACTTCTTTTCGGCTGTCACCGCACACCCGCTGCCGGCAGCACCGCCGCGCCGATGAGCGCGTCCGCAATGGCGGACACCGCGCGCATTCGCGCCGATATCGAATATCTCGCGAGCGATGCGTTCGAGGGGCGCGGCACGGGTACCCCCGGCAACGACAGCGCGGCTGCGTATCTCGCGCGCGAGTACGCTCGGCTTGAGCTGGTGAAGATCTCGCGCTCCACCTCGTGCCCTGCGATGCGTCCAGGCGTACGCGAATGTGTCGCCGGGCGCGCCTCGTATTCGCAATTCTTCTCCGCGCACTCCGCCGCGGCCGCGCATGCCGGCCTCCCCGCCGAGCTGCCGACGCAGAACGTCGTCGCCAAGCTGCAAGGCACAGACCCGGCCCTGAACGGCGAATATCTCGTCATCGGCGCGCACTACGATCACCTCGGCCGCTCCCCCTTCGACGCAATGGATCCCGAAGCGAAGAATGCGATCCGCCACGGCGCGGACGACAATGCGTCGGGCACCGCCGCCGTGCTCGAGCTGGCACGCCGCTTTCGCGCGCACCCCGCGCGCCGCCCGATCCTCTTCGTGAACTTCAGCGGCGAAGAGCTCGGCGATCTCGGCTCGGAATGGTTCGTCGACAACTCTCCGGTGCCGCTCGATAGCATCAGCGCCATGCTCAACTTCGACATGGTCGGGCGGCTCCGGAACGACAAGCTGATCGTCTACGGCGTTGCCACTGCGGCGGAGATGCGCGGCATCGTCGATCGCGCGAACAGCGGTGCCCTCAAGATCGATCCCGTCGGTGATGGCTTCGGCCCATCCGATCACGCGTCGTTCTACGGAAAGAAAGTCCCGGTGCTGCACTTTTTCACCGACATGCACGAGGACTATCATCGCGCGACCGACGTTGCGTCGAAGGTGAACATCCCCGGCGAAGCGCGCGTGATCGACTATGCGGAGCGAATCGCGCGCGACATCGCTGATCGCCCGGCGCGCCTTACGTACGTGCGCACGGTGTCCGCGCCGCCGAAGATGTCGGCGAGCGGCCCGGGAAACGGTACGTGGTTCGGCTCGATCCCCGACATGGGATCGCCCGGCGAGGTTCCCGGCGTGAAGCTCGCGGGCGTCACCGCCGGCAGCCCCGCCGACAAGGCCGGCGCGCGGGCCGGCGACATCATCGTCGAGTTCGGCGGCAAAGCAGTGAAGGATATCTACGACTACACCGACGCCATCGGCGCGCACAAGCCGGGTGACGTCGTCACCGTCGTCGTCGTGCGCGCAGCCTCGCGTCTCGCGCTTACCGCCACGCTCGGGAAGCGTGGCTCCTGAACCACTTCGGAGGCTTCTGATGTATCGTGTTCCGCTTTCTGCCTTGCTTGCGACCGCCGTACTCGCATCGGCGCCGCTCGCCGCGCAGGATTCCAGCCTCGCCGCACCTGGTACGTACGTGTTGCGCGCTGCGCATTTGATCGACGGCACGGGCTCGGCCGAGATCAACAACGCGGCCGTGGTCGTCGTTGGCGACAGCATCACGTGGGTCGGCTCGGCCGCCAGCCTCAAGGCGCCCGCGGGCGCGCGCACGATCGACCTCGGCGACGCGACCCTCCTCCCGGGCTTCATCGATGCGCACGTCCATCTCGCGGGACGAGAGCTCGGCGATCCTGAGGGGGACGAGTCGGCGGTACACGACTTCGATCAGTACAGCGCGATCCTCGGCGTGAATCACGCGAAGAGCACGCTGCTCGACGGCTTCACGAGCGTGCGCAACGTCGGCGCGCCATTGTACGATGACATGGCGCTGCGGAAGGCCATCAACGCGAGCCAGATCTGGGGCCCGCGCATGGAGAATGCCGGCTACGCGATCGGAATCACGGGCGGCCACTGCGACGAGAACGGCTTCAAGCCGGGGCTCTTCGACGGAAGCTACAAGACCGGCATCGCGAACGGCGTCGATGAGGTTCGCGCCGCGGTTCGCTATCAGATCAAGCAGGGTGCGGACGTCATCAAGACGTGCGCGACCGGCGGCGTGCTCTCCGAGGGCGACGCAGTCGGCGCCTCGCAGTACACGTTCGAAGAGCTGCATGCGATGGTCGAGGAGGCGAACAAGCTCGGCCGCAAGGTGGCCGCGCACGCGCACGGCACCGAAGGAATCAAGGTGGCGGTGCGCGCCGGGGTGAGCTCGATCGAGCACGGCTCCTTCCTCGATGAAGAGGGCGCGAAGATGATGGCGGCGAAGGGGACATACCTCGTACCGACGCTGAGCGCGGGCGAAGCCGTCGAGAAGGCGGCGGCGAGCGGCGCGCTCAAGGGCTTCCGCCGCGAGAAGGGGCTCGCCGCGGCGAAGGCGATGCGCAACGCGGTCAAGATCGCGCGCGCCAACGGCGTGAAGATCGCGCTCGGCACCGACGCCGGCGTGGGCAGGCACGGCACGAACGCACACGAGTTCACGCTCATGACCACCTGGGGCGGAATGTCGAACATGGAGTCGATCGTCGCCGGAACGTCGAGCGGGGCGAAGCTCCTGGGCTGGGACGAGCACGTCGGCTCGCTGAGCCCGGGGAAATGGGCGGACATCGTCGCCGTTCCGGGCGATCCGCTCAAGGATATCACGAGCATGGAACGGGCGCTGTTCGTGATGAAGGGTGGCGCGGTGTACAAGACACCGGCGGTCGCGCTGCACCCGTAATCGGACGAGGCGGCGTGGCGCTCTATCACACCGCGTACGGACCAGAGAGCGCACCCCAGCTGCTTTTCGTCCACGGCGGCCCGGGTGCGTCGCACGACTACATGCTGCCGCAACTACTCGCGCTCGCAGACGAATATCGGCTGATCTTCTACGATCAGCGCGGCGGGGGACGATCGAAGGAAGACGATCGCTCCCCCATCACGTGGAAGACACACGTCGCCGATCTCGCCACGCTCGTGCGCGAGCTCTCGGTCGAGCCGCTCACTGTCGTCGGCTATTCGTGGGGCGGGTTGCTCTCGCTTCTGTACTCGATCGCCGCAGCGGGGGGCTTTCGCGAGGAGGGAATCGTGGGCACCCCGAGCGAGCCCCTCCCGGTACCCGTGCGCCTCGTGCTCATCTGCCCTGCTCCCGCGACCGCAGCGTTTCGCGCGCAGTTCAGCGAAGAGCTCGCCCGGCGGCAGCGCGCGCCATGGATCGCGGAGAAGCGCGCAGCGATCGCGGCCTCCGGCCTGCGCGAGCGCGACCCGGCCACGTACGCCAAGCGCATCTTCGAGCTCGGCGTCGCCGGCTACTTCGCGGATCCCGCACGTGCGCGGGAGCTCACGCCCTTTCGCGTGATCGCGCGCGTGCAACAATCCGTGTGGGAGAGTCTCGCCAGCTACGATATTACGGGGAAGCTCGCGCTCGTCGAGGCCCCCACGCTCGTCCTCCACGGCGCGCACGACGCGATCCCGCTCGCCTCATCCGAGATCATCGCAACGATGCTCCCGCACGGCGAGCTCGTCATCCTCGACGAAAGCGCACACGTCCCTTACGTTGAAGGGAAGGACGCATTCTTCGCTGCGGTTCGCGATTTTCTCCAGCGCACGAGAGCCCAGCCATGACGCCTTCGGATGACACGATCGAGCGGGAGATCGCGACGATCACCTCGGATGAGCGACGGCTCGCGGTGTCGCTGAGCATCTCGTTCGACGGGATCGAGCACGTCGGCCGGCTGTGGTTCGCGGAGGAAGAATGGGAAGACGAGGGGATCCCCGACCGCGGCACCATCTCGGGACGCACGACCGAAGAGGTAATCACGGCCGCGCGCGCACTCTCCGAGGCCGAGCTGCTCGCGCGTCATCGCCGCGCAACCGTCAACAAGCGACGCTACCTCTCGCTGCGCGCCGTCACCGATGAGATCCTCCGCAAGGTACGCTACCTGAATCAGGTCGCCGTCTCGATGCGCGCAGGGCTCGTCGATCTCGATGGCGCGGCGCAGGAAATCGACTTCACCGAACATCAGCTGCACGAGCTCGTCGCGCGGCTGCGCGATGCCGCCGGCGTCGAGGAGCAGTCCTGATTCCGGCGAACTCGCACGACGTTCCTGCCCGGCTCACCCCCTACGAACTGATCCTGGAGCCGCTCGAGCGCGATGACTTCCCGGCGATTCGCGCCGAGGGTGAGCAGCGTGGCTCGGATGTGCACAGGCGCGATCAGTTCCTCCTGCTCGGTCACGCGGGCGCCGCACTCGGCGAGATGGTCACGGACGACGCCGATCCGGCGGCGATGGATGAGTACGGCGAGCTGCTCTACCAGGGCTTCCAATTCTGGAGCTATGGGCGCCGGCTCTATTCGTTCGAGGATTCGGTGACGGCACGGCTCACCGAGCCCGACTACCAGATGGGCGACTGGATCTTCGCTGCCCCGCCAGCGAGCTATCTGCAGTTCCCATATCAGAAGTTATGGGCGCGGGTGAGTGCCGACGCTCCCTACGAGCCATTGGATGGATTGTTCGCGGTGGCGGCCGAAACGGAGCAGCGCGCCGATTCGGGTGCGCATCTGCGGGTGCAGATGGTGCTCGGGCTGCGCCCCGACCGACCCGGCGTGTCGCTCGTCTCGTACCGCGATGATCTCGATCCTGCAAAGGTCGCCGCGCGCGCCGCGCATCCGTGGCGCGCCGAGGGAGTGGCGTACGCGAACGCGATCCCGGGTGGCGAGCGCATGGGGTATCGCACGCTCGCGACCACGAGCGAGCTCGAGGCGCTGGTGATTCGCGCCTTCCACTATCTCGACACGCATCCGGACCGTCTCGCCCGCGTGCAGGAAACGGGCGGTGACGGGGCCACGCAGCTGCCGTACGTCCGCGTGCGGTGAGCGCGTGGATCCCCGCTCGGTCGCGCACGCGCTCTCGCAGATCGCCGACTTCATCGAGTTGAAGGGGGAGAACCGGTTCAAGAGCTCGGCCTACCGCAACGCGGCGCGCGCGGTGCTCACCGTGCAGACCGATGATCTCGCACCCTTTTTAGCGAGTGGCGAGGTCGCGGAGCTCAAGGGAGTCGGGCCCGCCACGCTCTCGACGATTCGCGAGCTCGTCGAGAGCGCGAGTCGCGCTACCTCGAGCAGTTGCGGAGCGAAACGCCCGAAGGGCTGCTCGAGATGCTGCGCGTGCCCGGCCTCGGCACCGCAAAGATCCAGCAGATCCACGACGGACTCGGCGTGTCGTCGCTGGCGGAGCTCGAGGCGGCGGCGAGCGATGGCCGACTCGCGAAGCTGCCTCGCTTCGGCGCGGGAACGGCGGCGAAGATTCTCAAGGGGATCGCGTATCTGCGCGAGAACGGCGCCTACATGCTCTATCCGCGGGCGCTGGCGGAGTCGGAGGGAATGCTGGCGACGGTCGTAGCGCATCCGGGAGTGGAGCGTGCGGTGCTTGCGGGATCACTGCGCCGGCGGAACGAGATCGTGCGCGACATCGATGTCGTGGCGTCGTGCGCCGACGCGCCGGAGCGTGTCGCGGCGGAGCTCGCGAGCACGCAGGGCGTGCGCGACGCGGAGCGGAGGGGCGAGGGCGCGGCGACGTTCCGCTTCGTGGATGGACGCGTGCTCGACCTTCATTGCGTGGTGGCGGACCGTTTCGCAGTGGCCGAGTGGCGCGCGACGGGGAGCGCCGCGCACGTGCGCGACTTCGTGGCGCATGCCGCGACGCTCGGGATTCGCGTGGAGGGCGATACGCTGCTCGACCGCGCGGGCGTGCGAATTTCCGTAGGTGACGAGCGCGCGCTCTATCGGGCGGTCGGGCTCGCGTACGTCGAGCCGGAGCTGCGCGAGGGGCTGGGCGAGATCGCGTCCGCTGCGGCGGGTACCTTGCCGGCGTTGATCGAATCGAGCGACATTCGCGGCGTGCTCCATTGCCACTCCGACTATTCGGACGGCAAGGCGACGATCGCCGAGATGGCGGAGGCGGCTCGCGCGCTGGGGTGGACGTACATCGGCATCACCGACCACTCGCAGTCGGCGTTCTA
>JBBSEY010000010.1:0-34998 GCA_038239265.1 Gemmatimonadales bacterium
AACGAAGGCGAGCAGCGACGCGAGCACCACGGGAATGAAGCGCAGGCTCGTGATCAACTGGCTGTCCCCGAAGTGCACCATCCCGATGTTCCGTTCGATCACCGGCGGATTCAGGCGGTCGAGATAGGGAATGTACTCGCGCACCTTCGGATCGGAGATCTCCGCCCTGAACGGAAGATTCGCCGCCGCCGTCGGATTTCCCTTGGCATCCGTCACGATGACTGGAACGCCGAGCGCGTCGATGCTGCGCGCCAGATCGAGGAGGGCGTCGTTGGCGGCCTCCGGGCGCGGATCCGCGAGCGCTCGCCACACGCGCGCGTTCATCTGCCCCGAACGCCCGGCGTCACGGCGCAGCTCCAGCACGACGCGGCGCGAGAAGAGAATGTACGCGCCCAGCAGAATCGCCAGGAGCATCCCCAGAATGAGGACCGGCGCGCGTCCGCGCATCGGTTAAGCGAGGAGGTCGCCGCCGAAATACGGGCGGAGCGCGTCCGGTATCGTGACGGTGCCATCCGGATTCTGATAGTGCTCCAGAATGGCGATGATCGTGCGCGGGAACGCGAGCGCCGAGCCGTTGAGCGTGTGCACGAAGCGCGGCTTCTCGCCGGGCGCGGGACGGTAGCGGATGTTCGCGCGTCTCGCCTGAAAGTCGCCAAAGGAGCTGCACGACGACACCTCGAGCCACTTCCCCACTCCCGGCGCCCAGATCTCGAGATCGTACGTCTTCGCCGATGAGAATCCCGTGTCTCCCGCGGCGAGCAGCAGCACGCGATAGGGAAGTTTCAGGAGCTGCAACACGTGCTCGGCATGGGACGTCAGCGTCTCGAGCTCCGCGGGCGAGCGCTCGGGTGTCGTGAAGCGCACCAGCTCCACCTTGTCGAACTGGTGCACGCGAATCATACCGCGCGTGTCCTTGCCGGCGGCGCCGGCCTCGCGGCGGAAGCACGGCGTGTACGCGGTGAGCGCACGCGGCAGCGAGCCCGCTTCGACGATCTCGCCGCGCAGCAGATTGGTCAGCGGCACCTCGGCGGTCGGGATCAGAAAGAGATCGTCGTCCGTGCGATACGCATCATCCTCGAACTTGGGGAGCTGCCCGGTCCCCGTCATCGTCTCGCGAGTGACGAGATACGGCACCGTCCGCTCCTCGTAGCCATGCTCGCGCGTGTGCACGTCGAGCATGAACATCATCAGTGCGCGCACGAGGCGCGCCCCTCCACGCTCGAGCACGACGAAGCCCGATCCCGAAATTTTCGAGCCTCCGGCAAGATCGAGAATGCCGAGCTGCTCGCCGATTTCCCAGTGCGGCCTGACGCCGTCGCTCGCGCGCGGCTCGCCCCACGCGCGTACGATAGTGTTCGCCTCCTCGCCGCCGTTGGGCACATCGGCCAACGGAATGTTCGGGAGCTGCATGAGGATGTCGCCAAGCTCGGTCTCGACGCTGCCGAGTGCGAGCTCGAGCGCGGAGATCTCGCCGCCGAGTGTACGCGTCTCCGCGATCAGCTCATCGGCGCTCACCTTCTCCTTCTTGCGCCGCGCGACCTCCTGCGACGCCGAGTTGCGCGCGGCCTTCTTCTCCTCGACCTGCTGGATCAGCGACCGCCGCTCGACATCGAGCGATTCCGCACGGTCGATTTTGTCGGCGAGCGCGTCGAGCTGGAGGCGCCGGCGCATTCCGTCGCGCAGCGGCTCCAGATGGTCGCGAAGAGTCCGCAGGTCGTGCACCGTCAGTTCTTCGGAATGCCGTCGTCGAACGAGAGGAAGCCGCAGTTCGGATCGTTGCGCATGCGGTACCAGATCGTGCGCGGCACGTGCGGCGGGGCGGCGTTGTCGTAGAAGATGCTGTCGACTATGATCTTCGCGTAGATGAACGTGCGCGCCGCCACCGACTGCGTTGCGCACTGCGACGATGTCGACCGCACGAGCAGCACGCTCCCCGCCTGAATGAAGACCGGCAGCGTGTCGTTGTAGCCGGTGGTCGGTGCCTGCGTAATCGAGCCGAAGGGCTGCGTGGAGAGCTGCAGGCCGGCAGTGAGGATCGCACCGATGGCGTGCGGCGGATAGGCGATGGCCGAATCGTTCCGGATGTCGAACACGACGTCGTAGTGCTCGGCGGGCGTTGCAATCACCGCGCGCGGAAAGGTCACGTTGATGGCGGTCGGTGCGCTTTCGGGTGCCCCCGTGAGCGCGTATACCGCGGCCGTATCGTCGATCGTCGCCAGCGTTGCAGTGGTCGCGAACGGGTTGGCGCAGGCGACGGCGGCCGTGCCGACGCCAGCGAGGAGCACCAAGAGTCTGACCTTCATGTGCCTGCGCGCCGTTGAGGGTGCATCGGGTGTCGAAGGTGAAAGGATAGGGCGCGGCCACAACGAGTTCAAGCTGTTATCCTCGCTTGACTTCGGAGTCGCGCGGCCAGTACTTTCGCACGACCCACCAGGAGCGTGCATGGCGACAATTCGAGATCTCGTGGGCGCGCTTCGCCAACGCGAAGGCGTCGATGCGGCGGTCGTGCTGGGTCGCGACGGACTGCTGATCGACAGCCAGACGTCGGGCTCCGTGAATGCAGAAAGTGTAGCGGCGCTCGTGCCGTCCGTCGTGGCCGCGGCCGAGGAATTCGGCGCCACCGATTCGCGTGGCTCACTTACGACCGCGATTCTCGAATACGAACAGGGGATCGCCATCGTCGCCCTTCTCTCGGCGGATGCGCTTCTGCTGGTGCTTGCGCAGCCGTCCGCGAACGTCGGACGTCTCTTGTTCGAGCTGCGCCGCAATCGCGAGAACATTTCGTCGCTGGTTTGAGCATGCTCGAGCAGCAGCGAATTCACGTGCTGGTGGCCGACGACGAGCCGCACATCGGGCGGATCATCAAAATGAAGCTCGAGCAGGGGCCCTTCGTCGTGACCCTGGTCTACGACGGCCGCGAAGCGCTGCAGCAAATGGAGGCCGATCCCGAGATCGCTCTCGTGCTGCTCGACGTCATGATGCCCTACATGAATGGCCTCGATGTGCTCGCGAAGCTGCGTCTCGATGATCGCTGGCGCTCAGTGCCGTGCATCGTGCTCACCGCCGCCGGCCAGGAACAACATCACAGGCAGGCGATGGCCCTCGGCGCGAGCGAATTTCTGACGAAGCCGTTCAGTCCCAAAAAGCTCTACGCACGCGCTGCGGAGCTGACCGGCGTGCCGTCCGAGGAGCTGGGAGCGACGGAGCGTTGAGTCGCTGGGCGGTGATCCTCGCCGGGGGCGTCGGTTCGCGCTTCTGGCCTCTCAGCACTCCGAAGCGTCCGAAGCAGCTGTTGCCACTCATCACCGATGCGCCGCTGCTTGCGGACACCGTGGCTCGGCTCGAGGCGCTCGTGCCGGCGGAGCGCACGCTCGTCATCACCAGTGCCACGCTCGCGGATGCCGTTCGCGAGCTGCTGCCCGCTCTCCCGGCAGAGAATGTGGTCGCCGAGCCACGAGCGGCCGGAACGGCGCCGGCGCTCGCATGGGCGGCCTCGGTGGTCGCCCGTCGCGGCAGGGCGGACGACGTGATCATCAACGTCCACGCCGACTGGGCGATTGGCGATAGCGTAGAGTTCCGGGCGACGCTCGCCCGCGCCGCGTCGGTTGCCGAGCGTGACGAGAATCTCGTGACGGTTGGGATCGTGCCGACGCGTCCCGATCCCGGCTTCGGCTACATCGAGCCGGGCGAGATCGCGCTCTCGTCGCGCGAGGAGGGGGCGCGACGCGTGGTGCGCTTCGCGGAAAAGCCGACTCGCGAGGTGGCCGCACGAATGGTCGCCGACGGGTATCTCTGGAACTCGGGGATCTTCGTGTGGCGCGCCGACGTCTTTCTCTCCGAAGTGCGTGCGCACTCGAGCGAGGTCGCGCCGTCGCTTCCACTCGCGGAGGCTGGCGATCTCGCCGCGTTCTTTGCGGAGGTCACGCCGATCTCGGTGGATGAGGGAGTGCTCGAGCGCAGCGCCCGCGTGCTCGTCCTTCCCGGCGACTTCGGGTGGGATGACGTCGGCACCTGGGCGGCGTTGCATCGGGTGCGCGCACGAGATGGCGCGGGGAACGCGACGTATGGCGACGTGCACAGCGTGCATGCGTCGAACAACGTCGTGCATGCGGACGCGGGCGCGGTAGTGCTCTACGGCGTACACGATCTCGTCGTCGTCACGCGCGACGGTCTCACGCTCGTGACGACGAAGGATCGGGCGGCTGAGCTCAAGCTCTTGCTGGATGCACTCCCCGCGCACGTGCGCGAGCGCGCGTGAGCGAGACATCATGAGCGAAATCTTCCTGTACGACGACGCGGTAGCGCGGGGATTCGAGCCCTTCGCATTGACGCGTCCCTTTGGCGAGATGCGCGCCGGAGTCGCGCTGGGCCGGGGGCGATGGGAGCGCGCACTCAACGCGACGGCAGCCGGATTCATCGGCGCGGAGCATCTGCGCGACTTCGACGAAGGGGGCGCGCCGCGAGCCGCGGGGGAGCTTCGCGCAGGGTCCATCGTTGCGAACAGCCGCTGCATCGTCCCGCTTGGCTGGAGTGCCGCCGACGCCGACGTCTGGACGTGTGATGGCGTCATTGCGGCAGTGCGCGTGGCGGGTGCGGTGAGCGCCTCCGAGCTCGCCGATGGCTCGCGCGCGCTCGAGTCGCTGCGCGCGGCGGGGACGCGCGTCGTCGACATCCCGGGGCGCTGGGTGAGCGCGGTGTGGGAGCTCGTGACGCAGCTGACCGCCCAGCTGCGCGAGGATATCGAGGCGATGGGGCCGCACCTGATATGCGAGACCCCGGAGGGCGCGATCGTGATCGGGAACGGGCTCGTGTGTGTGGAGCGTGGCGCGGCGGTCGAGCCGCAGGTGGTGTTCGACGTAACGAACGGCCCGATTCTCGTGCGGCGAGGCGCAAGCGTGCGCGCATTCACCCGCCTCGTGGGCCCGTGCGCCGTGCTCGAGAATGCGACTGTGCTCGGCGACCGTGTGCACGGCTGCTCGATCGGCGAGTTCAGCGTGATCCGCGGCGAGATCTCGGAGACGATCGTGCTCGGCTACTCGAACAAGGGGCACGATGGCTTCGTCGGCCATTCGTATCTGGGTCGATGGGTGAACCTCGGCGCCGGCACGATCACGAGCAATCTCAAGAACACGTACGGATCAGTGCAGCTGTGGACGCCGAGCGGCGCGCGCGATACCGGCGCCTCCAAGCTGGGCTCGATCATTGGCGACCACGCGAAAACGGGGATCGGCACGCGTCTTACGACAGGTACGGTGATCGGCGCCGGGGCGAACGTCTTCGGCTCGGAGATGCCGTCGAAGTACGTGCCCCCGTTCTCATGGGCGGACGGGAAAGAGCTGTCCGAGTTCAGGCTTCCGAAGTTTCTCGAGATCGCGACGCGCGTAATGTCGCGGCGGTCGATCGAACTGAGCGAGCGAGCGCGCCGCCAGCTCAGCGCCGCGCACGCGAAGAGCCGGGACTCGTAGCGTGCGGGTATGGGTGCTCGGGAGCGGGAGCGCGGGAAATGCGGTGCTCGTGGAGAGCGGGGGCACGCGCATACTCATCGACGCGGGCTTCCCGGTTCGGGAGCTCGCCAGGCGACTTCTCGCGATCGGCGTGAGTGGGGATTCGATCGAAGGCGCGATCGTGACCCACGAGCATCACGACCACGTGCGCGGAATGTGTGCGGCCGCAAAAAAGTGGAAATGGGCGGTGTACGCGAGCGCCGGGACGATCGCCGGATATCCACTCCTGAAGGAGATCTGCGCCCGCCCCTTCGCCGCAGGCGCGACCTTCGAGCTAGGCGATCTGCGCGTGGAGACCGTGCGTACGCCGCACGATGGAGCGGAGCCCGTGGCGGTAGTCGCGTCGTCGCGACTGACCGGCGCGCGCGCCGGGATCATCTACGATCTCGGGCATGTGCCCGCGACGTATCGGAGGATCTTCGAGCGACTCGACATCCTCGTGCTCGAATCGAATCACGATGAGGGGATGCTGCGCGCGGGCCCGTATCCGCCGAGCGTGCAGTCGCGCATCGGCGGCGCGTATGGGCATCTGAGCAATCGCCGCTCGGGCGCGTTCGCGCGCGAGTGCGTGCACGCGGGACTCGCCCAGCTCGTCCTCGCGCATTTGAGTGAACGGTGCAACGATCCCGAGATCGCGCTCGGGTCGATGCGGCAGGCGATCGCGCGGACGAACTTTCGCGGAGTCATGACCGCGGCATCGCAGGGATCGATCTGCGGACCGTTTACGGCGGGGAGAAACGCGCGCGCGGTGGCAGTGGCGAGCCAGCTCTCGCTCGAGCTCTAGTCCGGTAGACAACGTTCAGCCCGGTCTTTAGCTTCACGAAGGCAGACAAAAGAAGAGCCGTTCGTCCGGTGTTTGGAAGGTGATTTCACGGGGCAAGGAGGAACAACCCCTCAACTGTGAGCACACACACCGGGCGGACGGCCCTTCTATTTTTATCGGCTATTTCCGAGCTCGAGCGCACGGGTTCCGGGCCCGCACTGCTACTACGTCCGCTTGCCCGGAAAAGTTGCAGGCCATCAATTCGCCTGCAGAAGCACCGTGTAGGCTCGAACGCGCTCCAGGTAGTCCGCCGCCTCAGCCCGCCCGCCCGTGAGCTCCGCGAGGTGCGATACCCACGCTCTTCCGTACCGGTCGACGAGCGTTTTCACCTCGATGTAACCTCTGTTATAGCTTACGGTTACGAGGTCGAACATCTGGCGTTGAGTGAGCGGCTTTCCGCCGTTGAGCCGTTGGCGCGCGGAGGGTCCGTAGCCGCCGGGCCAGAAGTCGGTCGTCCACTTGTTCTCGAGCAGGCGAATCCAAAAGACGGCCGCGCGCGCGCTCGTCTCTGGTGCAAACAGATACTCGCTACGCGACGTCACCGCGCCATTCGCGAGCAGCGAGTCGATCGCTGCCGCGGTGACCGAATGCGCGCGGACCGACCTGCTTCGCGGCCAGCGATTCACCTCCGGCGCCATCCACTGGAAATGGTATTCCGTGACCATCAGGCGCATATCCGAATCGGCGGTCGCCGTGAGCTGCGCTAGTCCGATCGCCGGCGCATAGCTCACCGCGAGCGAGTCGCCGCCGCTCTCCTTGAGTATGAGTGCGGTGACGTATGCAGGGTCGATCGCGAGACGGTCGTCGCGCGACCAGTGCTCGAGCAGCGGCACGATGCGCCTGCGCACGAAAAAGTACTGCTCATCGCGGAGCCGCGGGCTGCCGTTCGCGTTGCGGAACGCCGATGCGGGAACGGCGGCGACGCGCGCCGTCGGTGCCGCGTCGACATGCGGCTCGAGCCGTTGCGCCACGCCGCACGCCGGGTGCGCGACGACCAACAGAGCCACTATCGCCCCGCGACGCAGCCTACTCATTGAGCACACCGCGCACAGTGCCGGCGAACGAGTCGAAGGACAAAGGTTCGTTCAGGAAGGTGGATTCCCACTCGGAAACTCCGTTGCACGATTGCATCCTGCATATGCCCCGACAGGTAGAGAGCCTTGGGAGAAAGGCGCGGTCCGGTGTGATGCACGCAAAAAAGGCCGCCACGTCGTGGCGACCTTTTTTGTGTTCGCTGCGTACGGTGCGCGCAGGGTGTGCGGTTAGTACATCCCGCCCATGCCGCCGCCGCCGGGGCCACCGGCCGGAGCGCCCGACTTCTCTTCCTTCTTCTCGACGATGATCGCTTCCGTCGTGAGCAGAAGTCCGGCGATCGACGCCGCGTTCTGCAACGCGGTGCGGGTCACCTTGGTCGGATCGATGACGCCTGAGGCGACGAGATCCTCGTACGTATCCGTGAGTGCGTTGTAGCCGAACTTGTCATCCTTCGAGTTGCGAACCTTCTCGAGGACGATCGAGCCTTCGCCGCCCGCGTTCTGCACGATCATGCGGAGGGGCTCCTCGATCGCCTTGCGGATGATGTCGACGCCGATCTGCTCTTCGGCATCCTCGAGCTTGAGCGCCTTGAGCACCTTCTGTGCGCGAATGAGCGCAACGCCGCCGCCGGGGACGATTCCCTCCTCGACCGCAGCGCGCGTGGCGTGCAGCGCATCCTCGACGCGTGCCTTCTTCTCCTTCATCTCGGCCTCGGTCGCAGCGCCGACGTTGATCACCGCGACACCGCCGGAGATCTTCGCGAGACGCTCCTGGAGCTTCTCCTTGTCGTAATCCGACGTCGCCTTGTCGATCGCGGCGCGGATCTCGGCGATGCGCCCCTTGATCTTGTCCTCTTCACCGGCACCATCGATCAGCGTTGTGTTGTCCTTGTCGACGACAATACGCTTCGCCTTGCCGAGGTCGCTGACCTGGGCGTTCTCGAGCTTGAAACCGACTTCGTCGGAGATGACCTGTCCGCCCGTGATGACCGCGATGTCCTGCAGCATCGCCTTGCGACGATCGCCGAAGCCGGGCGCCTTCACCGCGGAGACACGGAGCGTGCCACGAAGCTTGTTGACGACCAGCGTCGCAAGTGCCTCACCCTCGACATCTTCGGCGATGATCAGGAGGGGCTTGCCCATCTGGGCAACCTTCTCGAGCACCGGAAGGAGATCCTTCATCGACGCGATCTTCTTGTCGTGGATGAGGATCAGGCCGTCCTCGATGACGGACTCCATCTTCTCCGGATCCGTGACGAAGTACGGGGAGAGATAGCCGCGGTCGAACTGCATGCCGTCGACCGTCTCGAGCGTGGTCTCGAGGCCGCGGGCTTCCTCGACCGTGATCACGCCGTCCTTGCCGACCTTCTCCATCGCCTCGGCGATCAGATCACCGATTTCCTTGTCGTTGTTCGCAGAGATGCTGCCAACCTGCGCGATCTCCTTCTTGCCGGCCGTGGGGACGCTGATGCGCTTGAGCTCTTCGACGACCGCGGCAACGGCGCGATCGATACCGCGCTTGAGCGCCATCGGGTTCGAGCCAGCGGTGACGTTCTTGAGGCCTTCACGGAAAATCGCCTGCGCGAGAACGGTGGCGGTGGTGGTGCCATCGCCGGCGATGTCGGACGTCTTCGTCGCGACTTCCTTCACCATCTGCGCGCCCATGTTCTCGAGCGGATCGGAGAGCTCGATCTCCTTCGCAACCGTGACGCCGTCCTTCGTGACCGTCGGCGCGCCGAACTTCTTGTCGATGACGACGTTCCGTCCCTTCGGGCCCAGCGTGACCTTGACGGCCTCCGCGAGCTGGTCGACGCCGCGCTTGAGCGCCGCGCGAGCATCCGTATTGAAATGCAGTTCCTTGCTAGCCATATGGATTATCGAATGAATGAGAGTTTGAAAAGCGACTCGAATGGCGGGCATGCGCCCGCGCACTGCTGCCTAGATGATCGCCAGGACGTCGGACTCGCGCAGAATCAGATACTGGTCGCCCTCGATGGTGACCTCGGTGCCGCTGTACTTCCCGTAGAGAACCTTGTCACCGACCTTCACTTCCATCGGTACGCGCTTGTCCTTCTCGAAGCGGCCCGGTCCAACGGCGACGATCTCGCCCTGCTGCGGCTTTTCCTTGGCGGTGTCGGGAATGTATAGACCCCCACGCATCGACTCCGTCTCTTCCAACGCCTTCACAACGACACGATCGGCGAGCGGACTGACCTTCAGCGCTGCCGCGCTCTTAGTAGCCATGAGTCGCAATTCTCCTTCAGTAATGAGTTCAATGCTGCTGCGAAACGAATCAACTGGAACGGCTGGCACTCAACGACCGAGAGTGCTAACACGCCAAAGCTAGACGCGCGGGTCTCCCGAGTCAACCTCCAGAAAAGCATGAACCGGTCCGAGCTAACTCCGCCGATTTGAACGTGTTACGAGCTCGTTACGCGCCAGGATGGCAGGCGAGCGCGTAACCATCCGCAGGTAAGGCAGTAGGGTCGCAGGCCCTGCTAGGTGCGGCCGAGGACGACCAGTACGGCAACATCGGTGACGGCCCAGGCGCCAAGCGCCGCGTACATCCCTCGTTTCTGCAGGAGGGGGGAAAGGCCAGCCCCGAGGATGAGCCATGGTATCAACACCACCATCCACGCGACCCACGCCAGTGCGAGCAAAGTCACCGGAAAACGGCCTCCGCTCCCGGAGGACTCGGCAGCCAGAACGAAGAACAGAAAGGCGAGGAGAACTGCTAAGATCGAGATCGCAAGGCTCCATCGCACGCCCAGCACGAGTGCGAGTGTGCGATCACCACGAGCGCGATCCTCATCCATCTGATACAGCTGTGTGAGCGGGTAGAGCGCAGCGAACAAAGGCGCGAAGCCGACAAATGCGAGGAGTCCGCCGTGCGTCAGCGGATCTCCTCGCATCGCCCAGCCCGCGTACGGCGTGAGCGAGCCAAAGCCGAGTATGTTGATGATCCAATCTGCACCGGCGACCGCTTTCAGCCGAACGGGCGGAACGCTGTACGTCAGCGACATCGCGAAGCACACCGCGTACGCGAGCGTGAATCCGGCCGGGAAGGCGAACGCGAGCAACTGACCCGCAAGCATCAACAGAAATCCGAAGATCGCCAGATGCCGGGGTGGAGGTGGCGGTGCATCGAGATAGCCGATGTCCCCTTCGTCTCGATCGAAGGCGCTGTTGATCGCGAGCGTGCCGCCGTTGAGTAGCAGCACCCACACTACGAGGCCGGCTGCGAGTATGCCACCGCGAAAGTCATCAGCGCGATTCGCAGCGCGCCACGCGAGCAAAAACCCAAGCGTCGTATGCGCGATCATGATCGGCCATTCGCGCGGTCGCATGTGCAGGAGGTAGCTGAATCCGTCGCCCGGCAGGAGTCGATAGCCGAGTGCGCGGAGGCGTCCGCTCACGCCGAGGCGCGTTGCTCGAGAAACGCGAAGGCGATCTCGAGTCCGTACAGCGTGAGATACGGCTCGACGAGATCGATCTCCTCGCAGATCGACGTCACCAGCGGCGCGAGCCCGCCCGTCGCCACGATCTTCGGCACGCGCCCGTTCGGCCACTCGGCTTTGATCCGCCGCACAAGCCCATCGATCGCGTCTGCCGCACCGAACAACACCCCCGCTCGAATACACTCTTCCGTGCGCGTGCCGATCGCGCGAGCGGGTGGCACGAGCTCCGTGGCAGGAAGCTTGGACGTGCGGCGGATGAGCGTGTCCGCCGAGGTGCGCAGCCCCGGGGCGATGATCCCGCCAAAGAAAACGCCCTCGGCGGTGATGCAGTCGTACGTGGTGGCGGTGCCGAGATCCACGACGACGGTGTCGACCTTGTAGAGGCGGCTGGCCGCGAGCGTGTTGAGGATGCGATCGGCGCCGACGGTGAGCGGTTCGTCGACCTGGAGTACGATCGGAAGCCCCGCCCGCGCGTCGACTATGCGGGCCCGCACGCCGAGCCAGCGGTCGCACGCCTCGGCGAGGGGCCCTGTGACGGAAGGAACGACGGAGCCGATCGCGGCACCCGAGATCTGCGCGCGCTGGAGATTACCGGCGCGAAGCAAATCGTGGAGGAGGAACCCGATCTCGTCCGGGGTACGCTCCACCGCCGTGGTGAGCCGCCAATGTGCGCGCAAATCGGATCCCTCGAAGACGCCGACGGTGGTCTCGGTGTTCCCAATGTCGAAGACGAGAATCACGGATCCTCCTCGAGAGTCAGGGAGCCGCTGCGCGCCGTCACGTCGCCGGCAGCGGTGCGCACGACCAGCCCACCGCGGGAATCGATGCCGCGCACGATGCCGGCGTGGGGCGCCGAGCAGCGCCTGCCCCGCGCCCAGTCGCGCCGCTCGAACTCATGGAGCTCCGCATCGCTCAACGCACCACGTGTGGCCGCGGCCGTGCGCACCGCCGGGACGAGGGCGGCGACCGTCGCGACGCGATCTGTACCCGCGCGCAGCGCGCGCGCGTGCTCGACGCCCTCTGGCGCGCGACAGTTGATCCCGATGCCGATGGCGATCCATTCCACGCGCTCCTCACGCCATCTGCTCTCGATCAGCACCCCTCCCAGCTTTCCATCGTCGAGCATGAGATCGTTCGGCCACTTCACGTAGAGCGCGCCGTTGGTGAACGCTTCGAGCGCGCGCGCAGCCGCGAGACCGACGCGCAGCGAAAGCACCTCGAGCGCAGCCTCATCGCGTGGGCGCTCGATGAGCGTCATCCAGATCCCTGCCCCATTTTCCGACGCCCACGAGCGTCCGTTGCGCCCGCGCCCCGTGGTCTGCCGCTCGGCGAGGATCATCGTGCCCGCAGGCGCGCCGCCGTGGGCGAGCGGGTGCGCGATGTCGAGCGTCGACGTTACCTCGTCGAAGAGCTCGACGCGCGGCACTCCGCAGCGCTCGGCAATCGTCGCGGCGGACGCACCGGCGTATTCGCGCGCGAGGAGCGCCTCAGCCACGTGCGCGCACGTAGACCAGTGCCAGCACGGCGAGCCCGATCACCACGCGATAGGCGGCGAAGACTCCATAGCTGTGCGAGCGGACGTAGCGCATGACGATCGCGATCGCGAGCCAGCCGCTGCTCGCCGATGCGAGCACCCCAATCAGGAGCGGCAGCGATGCGCCCCCCGCGCGCAGGAGATGTGGAACCTTGAAGATCGCAGCCGCCGCGATGATTGGCATGCTCATGAGAAAGCTGAAGGTCGCGGCGCTCTCACGATCGAAGGCGAGCGCGCGGCCGGCGGTGATCGTCGCTCCGGAGCGGGACACGCCGGGGAGCAGCGCGGCGGCCTGCGCGATCCCGATCAGGATCGCGTCGGACCAGCGCATCGATTCGAGCGCGCGATTCGCAGGGCGAATGGTGTCGACGAACCAGAGCACCACCCCCATCACCACGAGCGCGCTCGCGATGAGCGCGGGTGAGCGAAAGGTCGACTCGGCGTAGTCGTTGAGCAGCACTCCCGCAATCGCGCCCGGAATCGTGGCGACGATGAGATAGAGCACGCGTCGCTGCTCCACGCCCACGACGCGCTGCGTGCGGGCGATCTGGAGGGCGGCGACGATGAGCCTTCCCCACTCCTCGCGAAAGTACACGAGCACCGCGACGAGAGTGCCGACGTGGAGTGCAACGTCGACGGCGAGCCCCGGCTCGGGCCAACCGAACACCCATGGCGCGAGCGCGAGGTGCGCGGAGCTCGAGATCGGAAGAAACTCGGCGAGCCCCTGCAGAATGCCGAGGACGAGCGCCTGAAATACGGTCATTTCGTGGAGGTGTGAGTGGAGATCATGCGCGAGCGACGAGGAGCGCCGCCATGGCGCAGGCCATCGCGAGCTTGAAGAATGCGGGGCTCCCGGGGCGCCCGCGCATCGCACGAGCGGTCGCCAGTGCGAGAGAGACGATCGTGGGCACCAGCGCGGCCAGCAGCAGCCAGGGCGAGCGCACCAGAGGCGCGACGCCGAATGCGAGCGCGGCGGTTGCCGCGAGCAGCGCGACGAGAATCGCGGCACGGGCGAGCCCGGCCCCGGCGATCACGGGAAGGGTGCGACGCGTCGCACGATCCGCCTCGCGATCATCGAGATCCTTGGCGAGCTCGCGGGCGAGATGCAGCGGAATCGCGATCAGGACCAGCGGCAGGCCTCGCGCCCACGCTCCGACCGCGTAGCTCCCGTACAGAAACGGCAGCGATGCAAGTACGGCAACCACGACGTTGCCCGGGAGGCCCGCACGCTTGATCCACGGGCTGTAGAGGCGCATGAGCAGGAGCACGACCACCGTGCACACGCCGAGCACTGCGCTCACCGCCGACGCGCCCACGACCGCAGTCGTCGCCGCGCCCATCGCCATGCTGTCGGCGATCGCGGGGGAAAGTGTGCCCGACGGGAGGGGGCGCGCGGGGTGTGCGATGCGATCGATCTCGATGTCGGCGAGATCGTTCCATGCATTCGCCGCGACGGTGAGCGCGATCGCGGCGAGCGCCGCCAGCGCGACCGGCCCGGCGCGCGCGGCAAGGGCGCTCGACGCCCACCACGCGCCAACCACGACGCCCGCTGCCGCGGTGAGCGCGTTCGCCCACCGCGCCAGCGCGAACGCGGCGCTAACCGCGCGCGGCGAGGGTGCGCGCATAGAAGCTCTCGTATTCCGCGACGATGTTCTCGAGCGCGAAGCGCGAGTGCGCATCCGCCGCAGCCGCATTGCTCATCGCCCGCCACGTGTCCTGGTCGCGCAGGATCGCAATTCCCGCCGCCGCCATTCCCTCGACATCCCCGACTGGACAGAGCGCTCCGGTGACGCCTTCCCTGATCACCTCGGGGAGTCCGCCCACGTTCGTCGCGACCACCGGCACCCCGCACGCGAGCGCCTCGAGCGCGCTCAGCCCGAACGATTCGTTGAGGCTCGGCAGCAGAAAAAGCTCGGCGCTCGCGAGGAGCGGTGCGACGGAATCAAGCTTCCCGAGAAAGAACACGGAGCGGTCGACGCCGAGGAGCTTCACTTCTTCCTCGGCCTCCGTGCGATCCGGGCCGTCGCCGACCATGAAGAGAACGCTCGGCACCTCGCGCTCGATGCCGGCGAAGATGCGAACGACGTCGCGCACGCGTTTGATCGGGCGGAAGTTGGAGACGTGAAGAATGATCCGCTTCCCTTCACCCGTCTGTTGCCGCAGCACCTGCTCGTAGCGCGAGCGCAGGTAGACGACCGGATCGATGAAGTTGTGAATGACCTCGACCTTGCACTGATTGCAGCCGAAGGTGGAGATCGTCTCCCGTCTCAGATATTCGGAGACGGCCGTCAGCCCGTTGGAGCGCTCGATCGAAAACTTCGTGATCGTGCGGAACGACGGATCCTGTCCGATCAGCGTGATATCGGTGCCGTGGAGCGTCGTGATGATCTGCACGGTGCTTCCGGAATCCTCGAGCATCTCGCGGGCGATCCACGCGCTCGTGGCATGCGGAATCGCGTAGTGGGCGTGCACGAGCTCGAGGTCGTGGTCGCGCACGACCTCGTGAATGCGAACGGCGAGGGCGAGATCGTACGGCGGATATTCGAAGAGTGGATAACGAACGACATCCACTTCGTGATAGAAGATCCCGGGGGTGAAGCAGCGCAGGCGAAAGGGTTGCTGGTAGGTGATGAAGTGGACCTGGTGGCCGCGCGCCGCCAATGCGATGCCGAGCTCCGTCGCCACGGCGCCAGAGCCTCCATACGTGGGATAGCAGGTGATGCCGATCTTCACGCCAGCACTCCTCCGTCGTCGGTCGCGTTCCACCAGCGCATTGCCTGCTCCAGCGCATCCGGCGTGCCCGGATCGATCCGTGTAACGCGCGCCGCGGGCAGCTGGTGCCTGAACCACGTTCGCTGCCGCTTCGCATACTGCCGCGTGTCGACACGTACCTTCGCCAGCGCGTCCTCGCGGGATAGCTCCTTCGCGACCGAAGCGCGAATCCATCTGTAACCCGTGCCGTTCCAGGCAGGCGCGTCGGCCGGCACCGTGCGCACGAGCCGCACGACCTCGCGCTCCCACCCTCCCTCGAGCATCGCGGCGAGGCGCTCGTCGAGACGCGTCGACAGCGCGACGCCTGGATCCACCACAAGATACCGCGCCGGGCGTGCAACCGCGCGGGGCTCGCGCTGGTGCCACGCCGAGATCGGCGTTCCGGAGAGCAGCGCGACCGTGATCGCGCGCGCGAGCTGCGTGCGTCCGAGGTGCGCCCGCGCGGGATCCAGCTGCATGCACCAGCGCCGGAGATCGTCGAGGGTCATCGCGCCGAGCTCGGTGTCGAGGGCGTCGCGCTTGTCGGGATCGAGCGGCGGCTCGTCGAACAGCGGAGTCACGAGCGCGCGCAGATAGAGTCCCGCGCCACCGACGATCAGCGGCGTGCGCGCCTCCGCGATCGCCTCGTCGATCCATACGCGCGCGCCCTCCGCCCACGTCGCCGCGGAGAATCGTTCCGTAGGCTCGGCGACATCGATGCCGCGGTGCGGGACCAGCCGTTGCTCGCGTTTGGTCGGCTTTGCGGTGCCAATGTCGAAGCCGCGATAGATCTGGCGCGAGTCGGCGCTCACGATCGTGACGGGGTGCGCACGCGCGAGCGCGAGCGCGAGCGCCGACTTGCCCGCCCCCGTTGGCCCGCAGATGATGCGAAGCCGTTCAGCTCCGTCCAAACCGGCGCTCGATCTCTGGCCAGGGGAGCTGCACGATCGTACTCCGGCCGTGCACGTCGTGCGCGGGAAGTGTCGTCGCAGCGAGCGCGATGAAGAGCGCACGCATCTCGCCGGGGGACAGAAGCTCCCCCGCCTTGATTGCGGCCTTGCAGGCAAGCGTCGCGGCGAGGCGCTCGTGTCGTGTCGCCACGCCTGCATCGCGATCGCCGGAGAGTGCGTCGAGCGTCTCGCGGAGGCAGCGCGGCGCATCGAAGCGCGGATGCGGCATCGGTACGCTGCTCACGATCAGCGTGTGCCCGCCGAAGCCCTCGATCTCGAAGCCGAGCTTCGCGAAGAGCTCCTGGTGTGCTTCGAATGCTTCGCCTTCCGCGGGGCCGAGATGCAGCGTAATGGGAAAGAGCAGCCGCTGCGACGGCGTCTCCCCCTGCTCGAGCGTGCGCATGAAGCGCTCGTAGAGCACGCGCTCGTGCGCCGAATGCTGATCGATGAGCACGACGCCGCCTTCGCCCTCGAACATGAGGTACATGCGCGCAAGCTGGACGAGCGGCGGGACTTCCCGAGTCGGCCCGACGAACGACGTGTCGGCCGCGCTGACGAAATCGGTGGATGGCTGCGCGAGAAAGCCCTCTTCGACCGGCGCGGCGGGCGAGAGAATCTCCACGTCGACCGGCGCGGGCGCCGCGAACGACGTCGGATACGCCCACGTGCGCGGACCGACGCTCGCCGCGCTCGCGCTGCCGCCGAGCGCGTGGCGGACGGCGTGCTCCACCGCGCGCTCGACCTGCCAGCGGTCGCGGAAACGCACCTCCGCCTTCATCGGATGCACGTTCACGTCGACGAGATCGGCCGGCACGACGACATCGAGGCAGAGCGTGGGGCGCGCACCCGCGGGTACGGTGCTCCGGTACGCCTGCTCGGCGGCGCGCACGATGCCGTGATCGCGGATCGCTCGGCCGTTCACCGTGAGGAAGAGACGTCGCCCTGCGGTGCCGACGTCGGCGGGGCGCTCGATGAGCCCCGACACGTGGATCGCGCCGTGCACGTTGTCGACGGGAACGAGACGCTCCGCGAATGGCGCGCCCCAGAGTCCCGCGAGGCGGCTTTGGAGCGATGGCGCCGGCGGCAGCGACACGACCTGCTTGCCATCGTGCACCACCGAGAGCCGTACATCGCGGCGCGTGAGCGCGAGCGCGGTGACGACCTCGCTGATGCCGCGCCATTCCGAGCGCGCCGAGCGAAGGAAGGGCTGGCGCGAGGGCGCGTTGAAAAAGAGACGCGAGACGGTGATCGTCGTGCCGCGGCGCCGCGCGGCATCGCGGACCTCGCCGAGGTCGCCGCCGAGCACGCGGATGGCAGTGCCGGCGCCGTCGGCGGAGGCCGTCTCGACGTCCATCTCGGAGACGGACGCGATGGCGGGGAGCGCCTCGCCGCGAAAGCCGAAGGAGCCAACCCCGACCAGGTCGTCGGCAACGTGGATCTTCGAGGTGGCGTGGCGCGCGAGCGCGAGCACCGCGTCGGCTCGCTCCATTCCCGAGCCGTCGTCCGCGACGCGGATTCGCGCGCGGCCGCCGTCGTCGATGACGATGTCGATCGTGGTTGCCCCCGCGTCGAGCGAGTTCTCGACGAGCTCCTTCACGACGGATGCGGGGCGCTCGACGACCTCCCCCGCGGCGATCTGGTCGACGACGGTGCGCGCGAGTACTGCAATTCGGGGCATCCCCAGAAGTTATCGGGAACGGCGGAGCGGCGTCAGTCGTGCGGGATGCGGGCGAGCGCGGCGGCGTCGAGCCATCCCTCGCGCCCGCCGTCGGCGGAGACGCGTGCCCATGCGCCCGCCGACTCGAGCACGCGCGCGATGTCGCCCGTCCGCAACGTCGCGCCGCGATCGGAGGCGAGCGCGGGGAGCACGTGCAGCGGCGCATCCTTCGCGACGATGGCCAGATCAGTCGCGTTGATGCGCCGGTCGAGCATCACGGTCGCGCCGGCGAAGGAAAGCGCGGCGCAGGCGGCGACGACGGGCATCGTCAGGCGGAGCGACGGTGCGGTGGTGCCGCGCCGGCGCGACTGCCATGCGAGCGACGTCCAGGCGGCGAGCCAGAGGAGCGCTGCGAGCGCGGCCAGGGGAAGGGGCGGCATCGCGGGAACGAAGCCCGGCGAGGCGGGCGCGGTCGGCGCGATGAGATCCAGGCGGTCGCGAACATCGGTGGCGAGCGGCTCGAGACGCAACGCGCGCTGCCACCCGATCATCGCGCGTGCCGTGTCGCCCGCAGAGTAGGCGGCGGTGCCCAGGTTGGCCCACGCGTCCGGCGCGCGCGGCTGGTGCGCCGCGAGATCTGCGAAGTCGTTGGCGGAGGCGACGAACCGTCCATGCGCGTAGTCATCGACGCCACGTGCAAAGAGTGCCTGCGCGCCACCGGCGGCGTGCGCGCCGGCGGCGATTCCAAGTACGAGAAGCACCGTGGCGATCGCGATCGGAGTGCGCGGCGTGCGGCGCGGGCGCGCCTCGCGATCGATCGCGCGATAGAGATCGTAGGCGCGCTCGACGCCGTCGCCGCCCCAGTCGCCGGCAACGTCGAAGGACGCGGCGTTCAGCTCGGCGACGAACCCTCTGGCGCGCTCTGCGGTCTCGTGCGTCACTCCCGCTCGGAGGGCGAGCCGCATGAGTGCGGCCGGTTCGGCGATCACCGTGGCGGATGCCTCGAGGCGATCGGCGGCTGCGCTCAGAAATGTGCGGCGCACCGTGCGCGCCTCGCGCACGGTGGAGTCGGTGCGCGCGAGCGCGCGGAGTGTCACCGCGGGTGAGATCACGCGTGCGACGCGCTTGCGCGGACGTCGCGTGGTCGCGAGCGCGAGCACGGGGATGGGCACGAGCAACAGCGCGAGGAGCAGTCCACGCGAGCGGTAGAGCGGTGGCGCCAGCGGGCCGCGATACGAGGCGCGCAGCGGCCAGCGCGGCGCCGCAGAGGCGGTGCTCGTGTCCGCGGACGCGAGATTTCCCGCGGCGATGGAGATCGCGACCGGAGCGCTTTCGGCTATTTCGTACTGTCGAGCGGCGGGGTCGAAGTACGGATACCGAAGTGGCGGGACTTCGACTCGCCCCGCGGTGCGAGGCGTGATGACCCAGTCGAATTCCTTGGTGCCCCCGATGTGCATCGAGTCTGCGCTCATCATTACGCGCTCGCCCTCGGCGATCGTCGTCGCCCACGACAGCGCGAGAGGGGGGCGTGGGAAGAGCTTCACGTTCCCCTGCCCGCTCACGCGCACGACGAGGCGCATGGCGTCGCCCACGCGCGCCTGCGCGCTGTCGACGGCGGCGCTCAGACGGAGATCGCCAACGGCGCCTGCCCAGTCGGATGGGCGCCCCGCCTCGGGAGGCTCGAGCGCGATCACGACGGCGCTGTCGCTGCGCAGCTCGAAGCTCTCTTCCCGGCTAAAGAAGGAATACGAGAGCGGCATCGCGTAGAGCAGCCGCGCAGGCGGAATGGCGACGCGCCCGGCGCTGAGCGGAAAGATCGGCCGCTGATAGACGTGCGCTTCGTACTTGTGTCCGTGCGCATTGCGGAGCGGAAATCCGGAAAGCGGCGCGGGAGGCTCGTACGCCATCATCGAGCGCATCTCGGGGGCGAGCGCCTCCATGCTGCGCATGCGATCGCGCACGCTCTCGTCCAGAAAGACGCCGAGCTGATAGTTCGCCTGCTGCCCCACGTACACCGTTTCGGGTTGCACGAGCACGCGGAAGTTGACGAGCGCGCTCGTGTCGATCGTCGCGCGCGAAACGATCGCGGGTGCCTCTCGGGCAACCGTTTCCTGCGCGACGTGCTGCGGTGCGCGAAGCTGCGCGACGATGGCGAGGATGGCGAATATCACCAGTCCTTCCCCGCCGGCGGACGCTCCGGCTGATTCTCCTTCTGCTTCTTCGCCTGCACGTCGCGCTCTTCGCGCTGCGCGCTCGACAGCAGCTGCTCGGCCTGACGCTTGTCGAGCGCGCCGGACTTCTGCTGCTGCGGTTGCGGCTGTTGCTGCTGCTGTTGCTGCTGTTGACTCCCGCCGCCGCCCGAGGACTTGGACTTTTCCTGCGAGGCGAGCTCGTAGTTCCACTTGGCGGCGACCTCGGCAGGGCGCAGCTGCAGGGCGCGCTTATACGCCTCGGCGGACGACGCGTACGCGCTCGTCGCCTGATCGGCCTTTGCGTCTCGCCCCTGCTTCAGGTAGGCGAGTCCGAGGTTGTAGAGCGCGTTGTAGCGAAGTGCGTCGGAGCCGGCGGACGTCGCGGCGCGCTCGAGCGCTGCGATCGCCTCCTCGAGTTGCCCCGCCTGCAGCAGCGAAGTGCCGAGATTGAACTCGAGGCGGGGCGAGTCGGCGCGCTCCTGGATCTCGTGCTGATACGCGGCCGCCGCCTCCGGATATCGCCCCGACCGGTAGAGCTGGTCGGCATCGTCGCCCCCTTCCGCACGAGCCGCCGCGGGAAAGGCGAGCAGCAGCAACGCGAGTGTGGTGGCCGTCGCCGCAGCCGGGGCGCGACGACCGCGTCCGCGCCGCGTGCTCAGGACGCTGTCGAGGAGCACGAGCAGGAGCGCTGGAATCAAAAAGAGCTGGAAGCGCGCGCGGCGCGCCGTCTCGCTCTCGGTGGCGCGCGCCTGTTTGCGGAGGAGTGCGAGCGCACCGCGGATGCGCACGGCTTTGTCCGTCGCGGCGGCGTCGATGAAAACGCCGTGCGCGGCGGTGACCGCGTCCTTGAGCAAGTCCGGCGTGTATCGCGTGGTCACGATCTGCCCATTCTCATCTCGCTTCGCCTGAGTGTCCTGCGCCGTGCGAACTGGAATCGTCGATCCCTTCTCCGTGCCGAAGCCAACGGCGATCACCGTCACTCCTGCCTCCGCTGCGTGCGCCGCGGCCGCAGTCACTTCCTCCGGCGCCTCGAATGCCTCGCCGTCGGACATGACGATCAGCGCGCGGTCGCTGGTCGTTTGCGTGGCAACCAGGAGATCGGTGCCCTGTCTGATCGCCCGCGAGAGCGAGCTTCCCGCCTGTCCGACGACCGATGGATCGAGATTGTCGAGAAAGAGCTCGAGGGCACCGCGGTCCACCGTGAGTGGTGTGAGGATGTAGCTTCGCCCCGCGAAGGCGAGGAGGCCAACGCGGTCTCCGGTCGAGAGCGCGAGCAGCCGTCGCGCTTCCTCCTTCATACGCTCAAGACGATTCGGGCGCGCATCGGTCGCGAGCATCGAGAGCGAGGCGTCGAGCGCGAGCACTATGTCAACGCCGCTGCCATGCTCGAGTGTCTGCTCGGTGCCCCACCGCGGCCCGGCGTAGGCGATTCCAGCGCAGAGGACGGCCGCGAACTGGATGAGCGCGCGCTGCCACGGGATGCGCGTGGCCGTGGGGGGCACCAGGCGCGCGAGGAGCTCCGTTGACGCGAGTCGCCGCAGCCGGTGTGCCCGGCGGCGATACGACCAGAGCACGAGCAGGGCGACGATGAGCGCGAGCGCAGGGGCCGCCCAGAGTGCCCACGGCACATCCATGTAGGGGATGTTCACGGCAGCGGCCCCCGCCAGACGCTCAGCAGCGCTTCGAGCGCTATCGCAATGATCGCAACGGCGAGCGGCCATCGATACTCCTCGGTGTAGCGCACGAACTGATGCGCGCGCACCGGCTCCTGTTCGAGCTGGTCGATCTGCTGGTAAATGCGCTGCAGCGCCGCCGCATCGACGGCGCGGAAGTAGCGCCCGCCGGTGGAGGTGGCGACATCGCGAAGCAGCGCCTCATCGATCTCGACTGGGCGATACTCGTAGCGCATGCCCATGAGCCCGCGGCCCACGGGTACAGGCGCCATGCCGATTGTCCCTGCCCCAATTGTGTAGATCTTGACGCCGACGGCGGCGGCTGCCTGCGCGGCAGTGCGCGGATCGATGGCCCCTCGATTGTTCTCGCCGTCCGTGAGCAGAATGAGCACCCGCGAGTGGCCCGGGGCGCTGCGCAGCCGGTTCGCCGCCGTCGCGATCGCCGTGCCGATCGCGGTACCATCCTCGAGCTGCCCCGCCTGCAGATTGTCGACGGCCGCGAGCAGCACGGGATAGTCGACGGTGAGCGGCACCTGCGTGAGCGCCTCCCCCGCGAAGGCGACGAGTCCGATGCGATCGCTGTGGCGGCCGAGGATGAACTGCTTGACCTTCTCCTTGGCGACTTCGAGCCGGTTCTGCGGCTGGAAGTCTTCCGAGAGCATGGAGCTCGAGAGATCGATGGCGACGACGATGTTGATCCCCTCGCTGTCCACGTTTTCCGTGTGCGCGCCCGAGCGCGGGCGCGCAAGGGCGACGATCAGCCCCGAGAGGAGAAGGATGCGGAGGGCGCCGAGGACGCGACGGGTGAATGCGCCGCCGCGACGGCCGCGCGCGAGGACATCCGCGCGCGAGAAGACGATCGCCGGCGCGCGGCGTCCGCGCCGCCAGAGCCACCAGAGAGGGATGAGGAGCAGGAGCAGCAGCACCCACGGCGCCGCGAAATCGATGGCGGGGATCTCGAGGAGATCCATCAGGCGGCCTTTCCGGTGCTCGCCGCGGAGGCGGCCCGATGCAGCACTGCCTCCTCGACCGAATCGACGATGTCGCGCGTCTCCGCCGCGAGCTCGCGCGCACGATTCGCCGTAACGGGACGATCCGCGTACTTGATGAGATCGGCCGCGGCGAGCACGGGAACGAGGCGCGGCAGCGGTACCGGCGCATCGGCGCTGAGCACGGCAAGCAGCTCCGTGGACGTGAGCGAGCGCGCCGCCCCTGGGATGCGCTCGGCGAGGTATTCGCGCAGGACGTCGATATGGAGCGCCACGTAGCGCCCGCGCTCGCCGGCATCGATGAGCGCGAGCTCATCGATGCGCGCGAAGTCGCGGTTCGCGTTGGCGAGTGCGCTGGCGCCGGCGTGCGCGACGCGCGGGCGCCGACGGAGCACTCGCCGCAGCATCCAGAGGAGAATCGCGAGTAGAAGCAGCCCGCCCACGATCCACGGCCAGAGCACCGGCGGCGCGCCCATCACGTCGCGGGCGGGCCTCGGGACTTTTCCCGTGGAGTCCGCGGGGCGCACGCTCCTCACGACGATCGCGATCGCGGGCACTTCGTAGCGGCGATCGACACCCGACGCCGAGACGACGAAGCTTCCGAGCACAACGCGCTGTGCGCCGACCGTCCATGCAACGAGCTTGTAGGATGCCGTGCGCTCGACGGCCGTGGTGTCCCCACTCTGGACCTCGAGGCGTGGATCGACCGCCTCGACCGCTACACCGCTGTCCGGGCCGACGGGGAATCCGATCTCCGCGCCCCGCGGTGCGCGCACGCGCACGCGTACCACGAAGTGCTCGCCCACGGTCACCGTATCCGGCTCGACGCTCGCACCCATCTGAACGGGCGCCACGTCCTGCGGTGCGACGGTCGGCGCCGCGGGCACGCCCTGCAGCGCCACGACGAGCGCGAATGCGAACACCGCCGCCGCCGGATGCTGCGCCGCCGGAAGAACCGGAGGAGCGGCTCGATGTAGCTACGATCCGTGCGCACTGCGATCTCATCGATCGCGAGGCGGCGCAGCAGGTGCGTGCGTGCCGCGCGCTCGCTGCGCAGCGCGTCGTCGTAGCCCGCTCGCACCCGGGGATCGCTCGTGTTCACCTCCACCGTCGCCCCGGTCTCGGGATTCGAGAAGCGCGCGAGTCCGATGTCGGGCAGCGAGAGCTCGCGCGGGTCTTCGACCGTCACCGCCACGAGATCGTGCCGCTGGGCGAGGAGCTTGAGTGGCCGTTCGGCGCCACTGTCCACGAAATCCGAGAGCAGAAAGACGATCGCGCGATTGGGCAGCATCTTCATGAGATAGTCGACCGCGCCGGCGATGTCCGTGCCCTGCCCCTTCGGCTCGAGCAGCAGGAGATCGCGGATTACCCGCATGGCGTGCCGCCGCCCCTTCCGCGGCGGCACGACGTGCTCGATGCGATCGGTGAACATCAATGTCCCGACGCGATCGTTGTTGCGGATGGCGCTCATCGCGAGCACGGCCGAGAGCTCGGTGGTGAGCTCGCTCTTGAACCGCGTCACGGTGCCAAAGCGCTGCGAGCCCGAGAGATCGGCGGCGAGCATCACCGTGAGCTCGCGCTCCTCGATGTAGCGCTTGACGTAGGGATGCCGCATCCGCGCCGTGACGTTCCAGTCGATCGAGCGCACCTCGTCCCCCGGTTGATACTCCCGGACTTCGGCGAACTCCATCCCCTGCCCCTTGAACACGGAGTGGTACTCGCCGGAGAACACCGTGTTGACCAGGCCGCGCGTGCGCAGCTCGAGCAGGCGCACCTGCCGCAGCATCTCGGGCGAGACCGCCGCCCCCATCAGGGAGCCTCGATCGCCGCCAGCACGCGCGTCACGATCGCGTCACTCGTCACCTCTTCCGCTTCCGCCTCGTACGTCGTCAGCACGCGATGGCGCAGAACATCCGGGGCGATCGCTTTCACGTCATCCGGGGTGACGAAGGCACGGCCCCGGAGAAAGGCATGCGCGCGCGCGGCCTGCGCGAGAAAGATCGTCGCGCGCGGGCTTGCGCCGTACTCGATGAGCGGCGCGAGCTCCTTCAGCCCCGCGTCCGCCGGCGAGCGCGTGGCGTGCACGATGTCGACGATGTAGTCGACGATGCGGTCGTCGAGGTAGAGCTCCGAAATGCGCTTGCGCGCTTCGAGGATCGCGTGCGGACTCGCGGCGTGATCGATCGGGATCGCCTGCCCGCCCGCCATGCGCCGCATGATCTCCTTTTCCTCGGCGCGCGTCGGATAGCCGACGTGGAGCTTGAGCATGAAGCGGTCGACCTGAGCCTCGGGGAGCGCGTAGGTGCCTTCCTGCTCGATCGGGTTCTGGGTGGCGAGCACGAGAAAGGGCTCCTCGAGCACGTACGTCGTACTGCCGATCGTCACCTGCTTCTCCTGCATCGCCTCGAGCAGCGCCGCCTGCACCTTCGCCGGAGCGCGATTGATCTCGTCGGCGAGAATGATGTTCGCGAAGATCGGACCCTTCTTCGCACGGAACTCGCCGGTCTGCTGATCGAAGATCTGCGTCCCGAGCACGTCGGCGGGGAGCAGATCCGGGGTAAACTGGATGCGCTGGAAGCTCGTATCGATCGTCTCGGCGAGCGTCTTCACCGTGAGCGTCTTCGCGAGCCCGGGCACTCCCTCGAGCAGCACGTGGCCGCCCGTGAGGAGTCCGATGAGCAGCCGCTCGACCATGTAGTCCTGGCCGACGACGCGGCGCGCGACCTGTTCGAGGATCGCCTGCACCATTGCGCTGTCGGCCGATGTGGCGGCGCGCGTGGGCGCGCCTTCACCTGCGTTTGTCATGAGCGAAGTCTAGCGCGCGGATTCGGTGAGCGCGGTAATGATCTCGTGCTCGCGATTCGAGAGCGGGCGAGACTCGCCGCTGGGGAGCGAGCCGAGCTTCACCGGGCCGTAGCGGACGCGAACGAGCCGCTGCACGAACAAATCGAGTGCCTGGCAGAAGCGGCGCACCTCGTGGTTCTTCCCCTCACTGATCGTGATCTCGAGCTCCCAGTGCCCCTTCCCGATCGAGGTGGCATTGATGTCGTTCGGAATCACGACGCCATCCTCGAGCTGCACGCCGAGGCGCGCACGTCGCACCGCCGCGGTCGCGTCGCCGCGCACGGTCGCGATGTACGTGCGCTCGACTTCGCCGCTCGGATGCGTGAGCGCGTTTGCGCCGACACCGTCGGTGGTGAAGAGGAGCACACCCTCGGTGAGATAATCGAGGCGGCCGACGTAGGTGAGGCCGGGAATCTTCGGGAGGAGATCGAACACGATCTCGCGCCCCTCGGGATCCTTCTTCGTCGTCAGCACCCCTGGCGGCTTGTTGAGCACGAGCCATTGCTCGATGCGCGGCGGCTTCACGATCGTGCCGTCGACGGCGATCTTGTCGCGATTCGGATCGACGACCTGGCCGAGCTGCGCGGGGGCGCCGTTCACGGTCACGCGGCCGGCGGAGACGAGCTCTTCCGACTTGCGCCGCGATGCGACGCCGGCGCGAGCGAGGGCGCGCTGGATGCGCATCGTCGTGTCGACGGTCATGAGGGCGTCGTCATGACGAGATCACAGCGGGCGCGGTTGCGCGCGGAGCGCAACCGCGAGCTCGTCCGCGCGCGGAAGCTCGCCCAGGTGACGGAGCGCGAACTGTTCGAGGAAGACCGGCGTCGTGCCGTAGAGCAGCGGACGGCCGAGCCCCTCCGCGCGGCCGACGACGTCGATGAGGCCGCGCTCGAGCAGCGTGCGCAGCATGCCGCCGACCGCGACGCCACGAATCTCCTCGATCTCCGCGCGGCCGATCGGCTGGCGGTAGGCGACGATCGCGAGGGTCTCGAGGGCGGCGGCGGAGAGTCGCGCCGGGCGCGTCGCGAGCTGGGCGCGCTCGATGGTCTCCGTGTACTCGGGGCGCGTGAGAATCTGCCAGCCGCCGCCGAGCTCGACGAGCTCGATGCCGTGCCCTTCGGTGTCGTAGCGGTCGCGCATTTCGTCGAGCGCGCCCGAGAGCTCGTCGGCGCTCGCGGCGGGATCGAGCGCTGCGAGCTCGCTCGCGGGAAGAGGGCGTCCGCTCGCGAAGAGCGCGGCCTCAAGCAGCTTCGCTAGCGGCGTCACGCAGGATCTCCACGTTCGCAAAGGGGCGCAGCTGCACGAGGCGAAGCTCACTGCGGCGTGCGAGCTCGAGCAGGGCGAGCAGGGCGGAGAGCACCTGCCACGGTGCGGCGTCGGCCGCGACGACATCGCGCCACCAGACGTGGCCGCGCCGCGCGAGCACCGAGAGGATCGTGTCGATCGCGCCGTCGACGTCGAGCGCGCGGGAGATCACATCGTGCATGAGCGGCTCGCGCGAAATGCGGAGCACGCGATCGACCGCCGCGAGGAGCTCGGGCAGTGAGAGCGCGAGCGGAGCGAGCGGTGCGGTGGCCGGCTGCGGGAGGTACCCGCGCGAGAATCTGTCACGGCGGTCGTCGCCGCGATGCTGCAGAATGTCCACGACTTCGCGCATCTGCTGATACTCGAGCAAGCGCCGCACGAGCTCCGCGCGCGGATCGTCCCATTCCTCGTCGTCGCCACGACGCGGGAGGAGCATCTGCACCTTGATGCGAAGCAGCCCCGCAGCCATCTCGAGATATTCGGCGGCCTCGCCGAGCCCGAGCGAGTGGATGCGGAGCAGAAACTGCTCGCAAATGCGCGCGATCGGGATGTCCGCGATCTCGACCTGCTCCTCGCGAATGAGCGTCAGCAGAAGATCGAGCGGTCCGGAGAAATGCTCGAGCTCCACGACGAACGGCGCGGCACCGGAGTCGAGCGGGGCGAGCATCGTGCTCACTGCACCCCCAGCGCGAATGGAAGAACGGGACCCATCAATGCATGCACCAGGAGGCCGACGGGAGAAAGGAGCACGCTCAGCACGTTGCCACCAAAGTACAGCAGTCCCACGAGAATCAGCAGACCGTATCGCCCCACGCGCTGATACTGCAGCGCGACGGCGGGTGGGAGGAAGTGCACGAGAACGTGCGAACCATCGAGCGGCGGGATGGGAATCAGATTGAAGAACAGGAGGAGCGAGTTGTACAGCACGCTGATCCGGAGCATTTGCTGAACGATCGCAAACGCCGGGGTCGCTTCGCTCGGCAGAGCGTGACCAACGATCCCCGCGAGAAAGAAGAGCGCGGCCGAAAGAATGGCAAGCGTCAGATTCATCGTGACGCCGGCGAGCGAGACGATGATGTCGCTGCGCTTGTAGCTCTTGAAGTTCGATGGATTGATGGGGCACGGCTTGGCGCCGCCGAGCGCGAGCGCGCCGTGCGAGCCGGCGAGCATGGCGATCGGGAGAATGATCGTCATGAACGGATCGATGTGCGGAATCGGATTGAACGTGAGCCGGCCGAGGTCATACGCGGTTGAATCCCCCTGTTTGAGCGCGGCGAACGCGTGCGCCCACTCGTGCGCGACGAGCGCGAAGAGCAGCACCGGGAGGGTGAGCAGTATGTTGGTCAGCGTGGCGTGGTCCAAGGCGACGCGGGGGGTCCGGTGTGGGAAGGCGGAGCGGCGTCGGCGCGTAAGGTAGCGGGGGCGCGGACACGTGTCAAAGTTGTGTGGCGCCTTGACATAAGCGCTCTCGAGCCGGTACTTTTCGGGTTCAGTCGACCCTACTTCGCACCAGCGCATCTGGAGAGTTTTTAGTGCCGAACATTGCCTCCGCGAAAAAGAACATGCGGAAGTCCCGCGCCGCCGCCATTCGTAACCGCGCCCAGCGCTCCGCGCTTCGGACCGCGATCAAGAATGCAGTCGCGCCCGACGCGTCGGCCGAGGTGAAGACGCTGGCCGTGGTGTTGCTCGACCGCGCGGCGCGAAAGGGGCTCATCCACAAGAATGCCGCCGCTCGTCGCAAGAGCCGTCTCGCGAAGCCCATCGTCGCGGCGTAATCGGGAGCGACTGGCGGGAGGAGAGAAGGGCCGGCGCATGTGGTGCGCCGGCCCTTTTGTATTTCGTCGAGAGTTCGTAGCGGAACGAAGTCTCGAAACGTCGACCTATAGCGCCGCCAGCTCCGCGCCGCAGCGCTCGCAGTACCATTCGGTAGGATAGTTCAGGGTGCCGCACTCCTGGCACTTGAGCGTCTTTACCTGCTCCGGTGGCGACTCCTTCAAGTAGGATGGGACCGAGTCGCGACCGCCTGCCTGCGGGAAGCGCGGCTCGACGCGTGAGGGCGACGGCGCATCGGGCATGATCAGCGGCAGTCCGCTCGCGGCCACAGGCGCGGGATGCGACGGGCGCTGCTTGATCGGCGGGGCCATGGGCATCGGGACGATCGGCTCGGGCGCCGTCGGTTGCGGGGCCGCCTGCACCGGCTCCGGCGCATGCTCGGCTGCGCGCGTCGGATTCACGACGGTGTGCTCCCCCGTGTTCCGATCGACCATCGTCTTCAGAAACTCGAGATCGTCGAACGGATTCGGCTCCGAGACCTTCTCACGCTCCGCGGCGCGCGGCCCCGACGGACGGTGCGCCGGCGGTGCGTTCTTGCTGCCCAGCGCGTTCTCGAAGGAGAGCTCCCAGTCGGCCGGCGTCGGCGCGGGCGGCGCGTCGGCGCTCGCGGGCGACGGAGGGGCGCCCGAGTCGACGAGGCGAATCCGCGGCGCGTCGGGCGGCGCGCTCTCAGCGCGCTGCGGCTCCACGCTCACCGCCGCGACGGGGAGCGGCGCCGTGCCGACATCGAGCAGATGACGCAGTTGCGAGAGCTCCGCCTGCACCCCGCTGCGCTCTTCGCTGAGCGTCGCAATCGCGCCGCTCGTGCGCTCGGTCACCTCGGTGAAGTGGTCAGCCGCAAGCTCGCCGACCGTAGCGCGAAGCTCCGCCTCGGCAGCCTCGTCGCGATGTTTGGCCTCTTCTCCGTCCAGTGCCGTAAGGCGATCGATGAGCGTGCTCTCGAGCTCCTGCAGCGCGGTGCGATGCGTGCGAAGCTCTTCGACGACGCGCTGCAGGCGAGCGCCGTAGTCGGCGTGCACACGCGTATAGATGTGCACCGGCGTCGTCGCGCGTTTCGCCTCCAACGCGGACAGCCACGCCTCGAAGCGTAGTCGCTCCTCGTAGAGCGCGGTGACCTGCTCGAATTGGGTTTGCGTTGCCGCCTTCGCCATGCCTCGCTCCATGCGTTCCAGCGTTCGGGCGACCGCCGCGCCTGTTCCCCTTTGCCCCGACGTTCACAACGGGCATGCAAGGTGACCGGTCGCGCCAGCCAAGTGTAACATTCCTTTAACCTTGACCGCTACCTCGAATCAAGGGTAACGACCGCCGTTTCGCAGCGGGCCCACGCCCTCACATTACCGCGATTCCTTCGACTCCGCGCGGTGAACGACCGCTCCCCCTACTACTGTGTAGCGGGCGCGCCCGCGCAGCGCCTTTCCCGTGTAGGGTGTGTTCCGTCCCTTGGAGAGAAAGGTGGCGGGATGCACCCGCCACGCGAACGTCGCATCGAAGACGGTGAGGTCTCCGATCGACCCCGACGCAAGCGAACCTCCAGGCAATCCGAACAGCCGAGCGGGCCGCGTCGACATGCGGTCGACGAGCGTCTTGAAGTCGATCATCCCGCTGTCGACGAGCTCCGTCACCACGAGCGCAAGCGCCGTCTCGAGGCCGACGATACCGAAGGGCGCGTCCGCGAACTCGCGATCCTTCGCATCGTAGTGATGCGGCGCGTGATCGGTCGCGACGAGATCGATCGTCCCGTCGCGGAGCGCCTCCTGCAGCACCGCGACATCCTCCGCGGTGCGGAGCGGCGGATTCATCTTCGCCGCCGTGCGATACCCCTCGACCGCCGTCTCCGTGAGCGTCAGATGGTGCGGCGTCACTTCGGCCGTCACGTTGATTCCGCGCTCCTTTCCCCACCGAATGAGCTCGACGCTTCCCTTCGTGCTCATGTGCGCGAGATGCACGTGGCCGCCGGTGCGGCGCGCGAGGAGGATGTCGCGAATCACCATGATCTCTTCGGCCTCACTCGGAATTCCCTTGAGGCCGAGGCGCGCGCTCACGATCCCTTCGTTCATCGAGCCGCCGTGGGCGAGCGTGAGCTCCTCGCAGTGATCGATGACGGGAATGCCGAACGTCTGCGCGTACTCGAGCGCGGTGCGCATGAGATGCGCGCTGACGACGGGGCGCCCATCATCGCTCACGGCAACCGCGCCCGCGGCAACCATCTCGCCGAACTCCGCGAGCGATTCTCCTTTCTGCCCCACCGAGATCGCGCCGATCGGATGCACGCGCGCGGCGGAGACGCGGCTCGCCTGGCGGATGATGAATCCCACGGCGGCCTGGTTGTCGGTGACGGGCTCCGTATTCGGCATCGCGCAGATCGCGGTGAAGCCGCCGGCCGCTGCGGCACGCGCACCCGTCGCGATCGTCTCGACGTCTTCGCGGCCGGGCTCGCGCAGATGACAGTGCACGTCGATGACCCCCGGCGCGACGAACGCGCCGGTGCAGTCGAGGCGCTCGGCCCCGTCGGGCTGGCCGAGGTTGCGGCCGATCGCCTCGATCTTCCCGTCGCGAACGAGGACGTCGGCGACTTCGTCGCGCCCCGTTGCCGGATCGAGCACATGGCCGCCCTCGAGCAGGAGATCACGCATCGCGCGCGGCATCAGCGATCCGCTCCGCCTTTCGCCGCTTCCGCCAGCTCGGGCTTTCCACCGGCGAGGAGGTAGAGCACCGCCATTCGCACCGCCACGCCGTTCGTCACCTGATTGAGGATCACACTGTGCGGCCCGTCGGCCACATCCGAATCGATCTCGACGCCGCGATTCATCGGACCGGGGTGCATGATGAGCACATCGCGCGTCGCGCGCTCGAGCCGCTCGCGCGTGACGCCGAACACCCGGTTGTACTCGCGCAGCGAGGGGATGTACCCGCTCGTCATGCGCTCGAGCTGGAGGCGCAGGATGTTGAGCGCCTGCGCCCACTCGATCGCTTCCTCCACGCGAGGAAATACCGTAACGCCGAACTCCGCGATGGCGTGAGGCAGAAGCGACTTCGGCCCGCACACCGCAACCTCGGCGCCCATCTTCTTGAGCCCCCAGATGTTCGAGCGCGCCACGCGCGAGTGCAGCACGTCGCCGACGATGCAGACGCGGAGCCCCTCGAGCGAGCCGAAGTGATCGCGCAGCGTGAGGAGATCCAGAAGTCCCTGCGTCGGATGCTCGTGCGTGCCGTCGCCCGCGTTGATGACGTTGCTTTCGATGCGATCCGCGAGAAACGCGGCGGCGCCCGATGCACCGTGGCGAATCACGACCATGTCGATCCGCATCGCCTCCAGGTTCCGCGCCGTGTCGACGAGTGTCTCCCCCTTGCTCACGCTCGACCCGGACGACGCGACGCTCACCGTGTCGGCCGAGAGGCGCTTCTCCGCGAACTCGAAGGAGATGCGCGTGCGCGTCGAGGCTTCGAAGAAGAGATTGACGATCGTCTGTCCGCGCAGCGCGGGCACCTTCTTGATCGCGCGCTCGCTGATCTCCTTGAACGGCACTGCCGTGTCGAGCACGAGGCGGATCTGATCCGGTGAGAGTGATTCGAGATCGAGGAGGTCCTTCCCGAGTGTGCTGGTCACTTGGCCGTATCGCGCACGACGACGACCGCATCGCGTCCGTCGAGCTCCTCGACCAGCACATCGACGCGATCGCGCGTCTCGATCGATAGCTTCTTGCCGACGATGTCCGCGTGGATCGGGAGCTCGCGCCCGCCGCGGTCGACCAGCACCGCGAGTGACACGCTCGACGGACGGCCGAAGTCCGCGAGCTCGTCGAGCGCCGCGCGCACGGTGCGTCCGGTGTAGAGCACGTCGTCGACGATCACTACGCGCTTGCCATCGAGATTCCACGGCAGATCGGTGGGCCCGACGACGGGGCGCGGGCCCACCGTTTGCAAATCGTCGCGATAGAGCGTGATGTCGAGCGCGCCGCGCGGAACTTTTACCTTCTCGCGCTCGAAGATCGTTCGAACGATGCGATCCGCGAGCTGAACGCCGCGGCGCTGGATGCCGACCACGATCAAGTCATCGGTACCGTCGTTCAGCTCGACGATCTCTTCGGCCATGCGGCGGAGCGTCCGGTCAACCGCGCGCGCGTCGAGCAGGGTAGAATTGTCAGTTGTCATCGCCCGGCAATATGGCGCCGGCGCGTCCCAGATTGAAGGGCGAACGTTCCGGAGGTGTCGACGGATGCTGCATTGGGTGAAGGAGCTGATCGAGCACTACGGGTACGCGATCGTCATCGTGCTCGTGATGGCCGAGGGGGTGGGACTCCCCCTTCCCGGCGAGACGGCGCTCATCACCGCAGCGGCGATCGCGGCGCAGAGTCACCGCCTGTCGATCGTCGGCGTCATTCTCGCGTCGTTCCTCGGGGCGACGAGCGGTGGCCTTGGCGGATATTGGGTGGGCAAGTCAGGGGGCCTTCCCTTCCTGACGCGGCACGGTCGCCACGTCGGGATCACCACGGAGCGTATTGCGAAGGCGCGCCGTTTTTTCACCGAATACGGTCCGAAAGCCGTTTTCGCTGCGCGCTTCATCGCCATTGTGCGCATGTTCGCGGGGCTGCTGGCCGGTGTCACCAACATGCGCTTCTGGGTATTTTTCCTGTGGAATGCACTCGGGGCACTCGCCTGGTCGCTCCTCTTCGGCATTCTGGGTTACGCATTCGGCAACAACCTGCCCCGGCTCGAGCATCTGGTCGGCCGAACGAGCCTCATCGCGCTCGCCGCCGTCGTCGTGATCGGACTCGTCGTCTGGCACCTTCGCGGTTCGAAGCGTGGCAAGAAGTCGGCGTAGCGGGCGAATCGCCTTTTGCCTCGGTCCGGTGATGCTGCCATCGGCGCGCGCCCTCAATCTTTCGCTCGGAGCGTTTTCCCGAATGCTCGAGAAGGCCCTGTGATCGAGATGCTCCGCAGTCGCGCTGCGAGACTGCTGCTCGCGCTCGTCGTCGCGAATCTCGCCGCGTGGGCGTGGGCGCTCAGCGCCTTTCACGCATACCCGCTCCTGCTCGGAACCGCCCTCCTCGCCTACGGACTCGGCGTGCGCCACGCGATCGATGCGGATCACATCGCGGCGATCGACAACGCCACGCGCAAGTTGATGCACGAGGGCAGGCGGCCGATCGGTGTGGGATTTTTCTTCTCCCTCGGCCACTCGACGGTCGTCGTACTTGCGTCGATCGCAATCGCCGTCACCGCGACCGCACTCACGCGCAGATTCGCAGCATTCCACGCGATCGGAAGCATGATCGGCACGGTCGTGTCCGCGCTCTTTCTGCTCGTGATCGCGATCATGAACGTGTTCATTCTCCTTTCGGTCTATCGCACCTTCCACCGCGTGCGCGCAGGCGGGCGATACGTCGAGGAGGATCTCGACGCGCTCCTGAGCGGAGGGGGCCTGCTGGCGCGCATCTTCCGCCCACTCTTCGGAATGATACGCGAGAGCTGGCACATGTACCCACTCGGCTTTCTCTTCGGGCTCGGCTTCGACACCGCGACGGAGATCGGACTCCTGGGCATCTCCGCGGCCGAGGCGTCGAAGGGGATGCCAATCTGGTCCATCATGGTGTTCGCCGCCCTGTTCACCGTCGGCATGTCGCTCGTCGACACGGCGGACAGCGTGATGATGGCGAGCGCGTATGGATGGGCGTTCGTGAAGCCGATCCGGAAGCTCTACTACAACATGACGATCACCTTCGTCTCGGTGATCGTTGCCCTGCTGGTGGGTGGGATCGAGGCGCTCGGGCTGATCGGCGACCGTCTGCACGCGAGTGGCTCCTTCTGGCGCGCGATCTCCGCGCTCAATCGAAATTTCGGAAGCATCGGCTATCTGATCATTGGTGTGTTCGTGGCCAGCTGGATCGTCGCTGCTGCCTTTTATCGCCTCAAGAACTACGACGCGCTCGAGGTCGGCGAGCCTGCAGCGTAGCTTCCGAATTTGAACGCAAGATCCGGGAAGCCACCGTATTCGAGGAACGGTAGACTCGTGAGCACGAACCAGCGCAGCGACTTCGGGCGTTGGTCCCCTACTCACCCGAACCCCTCCTGCAGTGCACTCCTCTCTCGATTCACACGTTTCAATCGATCCCGCCATTCTCTATTTCGGCACGGCGGTGGTGCTGGTGAGCTCGACGAATACCGACGGATCCCCGAATCTCCCGCCCTTGTCGAGCGCCTGGTGGCTTGGCCGCAGCTGCATGCTCGGCTTCGGCGCCCGCTCGCATACACCGGCCAACATTCAGCGCACGGGTGAGTGCGTGCTCAATCTTCCCTCCGTGGATCAGGTGGGCGCCGTGAACCGGCTGGCGCGCACGACGGGAAGTGATCCGGTGCCGCCGCACAAGGCGGCAATGGGCTATCGTCACGAAGCGGACAAGTTCGCGACGGCCGAGCTCACCCCGCTGGAGTCGGAGCTCGTGACGCCGCC
>JBBSEY010000011.1:0-34712 GCA_038239265.1 Gemmatimonadales bacterium
CCGAGCTGGAAGCCGCCATCCATCACTACTTGGACCAACACAACAAAGCGCCAACGCCGTTCATCTGGACCAAGAGCGCCGATGAGATCCTCGCCAGTGTCGCCCGTTTCTGTCAACGAACTTCAGCATCAGGACACTAGCGGCGCCTTACCGGTTCTCGATCTCCCGCTCGCCGGGCACTTCGCGCATGGCCCGTCCTTCCCCTGGGTGCGCCTTCGCCTCGTTGAAGCGATTACCCTTGAGCTGAAGCTCTTCAATGAAGAAGCGGAATTCCTCCGGAGTCTGCTCGTCTGCGATCGCTGGAATCAGCCCCTTTACGAGCGTCACGCGCTCCGCGACGGTGAGGCGATTGGCGTTTTCGACCAGTCGGCGAAGCTCGGGGTGATTCATCCAGTCGGTGCTTCGGCTCGTGGTCATCTGGTGCTCCGGTACCTGAACGTTCGAGACGAAGGAAATCGGGTGATATCATTGAGCATTCATGCTCCGTGCCCGCTCAAGTCCATACCGCTGCCCGCCGACACTGTATAGGTGTCCGATGCCGCTTCAGTCCCAGCCGAGCCCGTAACCTTCCGCCGCCCGTGGCGCTGGCTCCCGTCAGTCGGCGCCCCCGCGGTCGCCATCGGCGCGCTCGCAAGCTACGCCATCTTCCGCTTCGTAGCCAATGGTGGGTCGATCGCTCACTGGCCCGCGGAGCTCGTCGACGGCGCCGCCTTCCTGCTGGTGGACGTCGCCGTCGTCATCGGGTGCCTCCTTGCGGCGCGATCGTCTCGCGGGGATGCCCCCACGCGCCGCGCGTGGCTGCTGTTGGCGTGCGCATCCATCGCCAGCGGCACCGCCGCGAATCTATCCCAGGCGAACGAGCTGCTTCACCCTGGAACGAGTCTCGGTCTCTGGTATCACGGCTTTTTTGCCTTCGCCTACGTCGCGACAATCGGCGGACTGCTCAGCTTCCCTATTGCTCCGCGACGGCGCGCCGATCGCATCACCATGTCGTTCGACATCGCCACCGTTGCCCTGAGCGGAGCGATGGTGCTCTGGTACTGGTGCGTGCGGACCGGAGCCTTCGGCGGAACGACATCCCTCTCGAAGCAGCTGATCGTGATCGGTTATCCGTCAGCCGATCTCGCGGTGTTGCTCACCAGCGCGATTCTGCTCGTTCGCTCCTCGGACGATCGCAGCAGGCGAATTTTCGGGCTCTTCGGACTCGCCTACCTGTGCTCCTCGGTCGCCGACTTCTGGTATGGCTACCTGCAAAGCAACGGAGCGACTTTCGAGAGAACCACCCTCATTGATGTGTTCTGGTTCGCGGGAGTTCTGCTGCTGACGGTAGCCGCGGTTTCCCAGCTCCACAGACCTCCCCAGCCCGATTTGCCACGGCGCGTGGCAGTCAGATGGATCGCGGAAATTCCGTTCATCGCCGTGGGAGTTGCGTTCGCGATGCTCTTTCTCGCCATGCGCGAGGACAGAGAGAACGTCGAGGTTCAGCTGAGTGTCGGCGCGCTCATCATGACCTTCCTCGCAATCGGCAGACAACGAGTCTCGGCCCGCGATGCGGCGCTGCTCATGGACGAGCGTGCCACGCGAGATACGCGCTTTCGCGCACTCGTGCAGAATTCGAGCGATGTCGTCACCGTTCTCGACTCGACACTCCGGGCGAGCTACGTGAGCCCGGCGATACAGGGGGTTCTGGGACTGGATGCAGAGCTGGGCATTGGCAAGACGTTCATCGAGTGGGTCGTGGCCGAGGACCGCCAGAGCACCGCCATCGCGCTCGAACGTGTCGCAGCGGTGCCCTATGCCAGAGCGCTTCTGCGCTGCCGAATGGTGCATTCGGACGGCTCGCTCCGCGACATGGAAACGGTCGCGAGCAATCTCCTCGAGGATCCCGCGGTGGAGGGGATCGTGCTCAACTCGCGCGACATCTCGCAGCGCACGGCGCTCGAGCAGCAGCTGCAGCACGCGCAGAAGATGGAAGTCGTGGGACAGTTCGCCGGCGGCATCGCGCACGACTTCAACAACCTGCTCATGGTCATCGGCGCCAACGCCGAGTTCGTGTTGAGCGAGGACAGCGATGCGGGGGCGAGGCGCGAGGCGGCCGACGAGATCATGAGCACGACGAAGCGCGCCGCGGCGCTGACGAAGCAGCTGCTGTCGTTCAGCCGCAAACAGGAATCGAGCCCCGCGGTCATCGATCCGAACGACATCGTGCGCCACGTCGAGCGAATGCTGCTCCGACTCATGCAGCACGCGGCCCGTTTTTCCACGGATCTCGCGGACTCGCCCTCCTCGGTCGAGATCGACCCGGGACAGCTCGAGCAGGCGCTGCTGAACCTCGCCGTCAACTCGCGCGACGCGATGCCGGCGGGCGGGCTGCTGCGCATGCGCACGCGGAATGTGCGGGTCACTCAGCGTACCAAGGTGGAGCGCGGCGTGCTTCTCCCCGGTAACTACGTGGCCATCAGCGTCGAGGACGATGGCTCGGGAATGAGTGCCGAGACGCAACGTCGGATCTTCGACCCGTTCTTCACGACGAAGCCGATCGGATCCGGAACGGGGCTTGGTCTGGCCATGGTGCTCGGCGTCGTGCAGCAGGCAGGGGGACAGATCCAGGTGCGGAGCGCGCCGGGCGAGGGCTCGTGCATCACGCTCTATCTCCCTGCGGTCTGCAGGCCCGCCCGGCACTCCGCCGAGCGGCCGCAGGCGGCGTCGATGCGCGGCACGGGGCGAATCCTGGTGGTCGATGACGAGGAGGGAGTGCGCACCGTGCTGCAGCGACTGCTGCGCCGCATCGGCTACGAGGTCGATGCGGTAGGCGACGCCGGCACCGCGCTGGCGATGCTCGCGGTCACCCCGTTGCGCTTCGATCTCGTGTTGTCCGACATCCTGATGCCGGTGAAAACGGGGCTCGAGCTGGCCTCGGAGATCATGGATTCCGATGTCGACGTGGCAGTCGTGCTGATGACAGGATTCGCGGACAGCGCGACCGTGCGCGAGGCGACGGAGCTGCGCAGTCTTCAGGTGCTGCGCAAGCCGTTCGAGGTCGAGCAGCTCGCCGTCATCCTCGAGGAGGCGCTCGCGCGCAGGGAATCGTCGCGCATCCACCGCTAGCGCACATGCGCCCTCCCCCTTGCCGTGTGAGGCTCGCGGGTCGCAACATTCGATCATGAACAAGATCTTCACGCTCGCCGATGCCAATCGCACCCTCCCGCTGATCAGTCGCATCGTGAACGACCTGGTGGCGCGCTATCCCGCGTGGCGCGAGCTCGTGGACGAGTACGAGCTCATGAGCTCCATCCAGCGCGTCGACGATCCCGATCCGCGTCTCGGGGAGCTCGAGCGCAGCGTGTCTGCGCTCGCGCGCGAGATCGACGGATACATCCACGAGGTCGCGGAGCTGGGCGCAGAGGTTCGCAGCCCGCTTGATTCCGGGCTCGTGGATTTTCCGGGTCGCCACGATGGACGATCGATCTTCTTCTGCTGGAAGATGGGAGAAGAGACGATCGAGCACTGGCACGAGCGCGACGGCGGCTTTGCGGGGCGCCAATCGATCGGCGCGCTGGAGTTCGCGGATCGATGAGCGCGAGCACGCGAAGCTTCATGTCGGATGACGGCACGAGCTGGATCGTGCAGGTCATGCTCCCCGGTGCGACGAACGCGATGATCGTGTTCGAGCATCCGGATGGCGGAAGCTCGCGTCGCGATCGTTATAACTGGGTGAACATCTCGGGCGCGGATGCGCGGAACGTCACGTCGCGTGCGGACGCCGCGGCGGTGCTGCGTGAGCTCACCGATGCGCAGATCGCGCTGCTGTACCGGCGCTCCATGCCCATCACCACGGGGCCCATTACTACGGGGCCGAGCAGCGCCGGAACGATCTAGCGCGCGTCGCCGACGCGGGCCGCGGGGGCGATGACGCCGTCCGTGCCATCGCCGCGCTCGTCGGCGAAGGGAATCTCGATCTCCATCCCGTCGCGCGCGAGCACGACCTCACCGAACTCCTCTCGCGCTTCGCGCAGCAGCTCCCCCGGGTCGCGCGAGTAGCGCGCGGAGAAGTGCGTGAGCGCGAGCCGTTTCACGCGCGCGGCGGCAGCCACCTTTGCGGCCTCGCGCGCGGTCGAGTGCCCGGTCTCCGTGGCGCGCGCCCCTTCCTCGTCGGCGAACGTCGCCTCGTGAATGAGAAGATCCGCTCCGCGCGCAGCCTCGATCGTCACCTCACTCGGCCGCGTATCGCCGGTGATCGCGAGCGAGCGCCCGGGGCGAGGCGCGCCGACGAGCACCGATGGCTCGATGACGCGTCCGTCATCGAGCGTCACGCTCTCCCCCTTGTGGATCTTTCCCCACAGCGGCCCCTCGGCAATTCCGAGCGAGCGCGCGAGGTCGGGATCGAAGCGTCCCTTGCGATCCTCTTCGACGAGCGTGTAGCCGATCGACACCTCGCTCGAATGCACCGTCGCAAAGGGAATGATCGAGTAGCCGTTTCGAGCGATCCGCTCTCCCGGCCCGACCTCGGTGATCTCCACGGGAAAGCCGACGCGGTCGACGCCGAAGTGCGCTGCCCCTTTCAACACGCGCGCCGCGCCCCGCGGTCCGAACATCCGCATCGGCTCCGTGCGCCCCTGCAGCGCGAGCGTGCGAAAGAGGCCGATCACGCCGATGATGTGGTCGCCGTGAAAGTGCGTGATGAAGACGTCATCAAGTGCGAAGGTGATCCCGTAGCGCATCATCTGCCGCTGCGTACCCTCGCCGCAATCGAACAGCAGCGTCTCCCCCTCGCGAATGACCGCGAGGGAAGAGACGTTGCGCTCGACCGTCGGACGCGCGGCGCTGGTGCCCAGGAAGCGCACGGAGAGGGACATCCGTTGAATATATCCCGCCAGCGCCGCGCCGCCTCCGCCCCTCGGCCGCGATCAGCTACGCAGGGGGCGTATGCGCGGCGACGATCGCGGCGTGGCGGTGCGGATCGATGTTCGCGCCGCTGAGCACCACGACCACCGGCCCCACGGGCTTGTAGACCTTCTTCTGCAGGAGCGCCGCGACCCCCACGGCGCCCGAGCCTTCCACCACGAGCCCTTCCTCGGTGTAGAGCCAGGCGATCGCGCTCTCGATCTCGTCCTCGGTGACGATCGCGAGGAGGTCGAGGGCGTGCTTCCCCACGTTGAACGCGAACTCGTCGATGTCACCGGCGAGGCCATCGGCGAGCGTCTGCTCGTGCGGTACCGGCACGACCTTTCCCGCTTCGAGGGAGCGCGCCATCGCGGCGCTTCGCGTCCCCTGCACGCCCACGATGCGCACATTGGGCGCGACGTCGCGGAGGAAGCTGCCGACGCCCGCGAGCAGCCCTGCGCCACCGACGGGCACGAGCACGGTTCGGAGCTCCGGCAGCTCCTCGAAAATCTCGAGGGCGGCGGTGCCCTGTCCCGCTACGACATCGAGATTCTGCGTGGCGCTCACGAACGGAATTCTCTCTCGCTCGGCGTGTGCGAGCGCGAGCACGAGGGCGGCTTCGTAGTCGGGGGAGGACGCGTCGATAGTGGCGCCGAGCGCGGCGATCCCGTCGCGCTTCACGTTGGGGGCGGTGGATGGGATGTAGAGCGTGGCGGGGATCTGGAGCGCGCGCGCGGAGTAGGCGACGCCGAGGCCATGATTGCCGGCGGAGGCGGCGACGACGCCGCGGGCGCGGGTAGCGGGAGTGAGCGAAGCGAGCGCGTTGTACGCCCCGCGCAGCTTGAACGATCCCGTGAGCTGCTCGCACTCGAGCTTGAGATAGACGTCGACGCCAGTGAGATCGGTGAGCGCCCTGGACTGGCGAAGCGCGGTGCGACGGGCGACTCCGCGGATGCGGTCGGCAGCGGCGCGAACGGATTGCGAGTGCAGGGCTGAGAACATCGACGCATCGTATGCCGGCGGCCACCGGGTGGCAATGAGCACGTGATGTTACCGAATGACCGAAGAGGCGTCTTATTGGCGTAACTGCAGTGTGCTTGCTTGCTCCGCCTTCGCGTATTAGTTTTGCCTGCGTGAGGGGAGCCCCGAGCGATCGGGGCTTTTGTGCGGGAGTGTACGAAGCCGGGTTGCTTCGGAACATTCTTCACCGAGGGGCTGTAGCTCAGCTGGGAGAGCGCTGCATTCGCATTGCAGAGGTCAGGGGTTCGAGCCCCCTCAGCTCCATAGAGTGAGCCAGCACCCGGCTCCAGCAGTATTTCGCGAGTGGTTTTGCGCCCTGGTTCGGTAGGACGGATAGTTCCAATGGCCAGGTGTCGCAACTGCCGCGATTCGCATTTGCCCGCCGCTGTTCGGTAGGACGCAGAGTTCCAATGACGGCGCGCGTGGCATGGCGCAGACTAAGACAAACGCCCGGCGAGTTTTCTCGCTGGGCGTTCGTGTTTTCACGAAACTCCGGCCGCGAACGACCTACTGCAGGTGCGCCTTCTGCACCGTGCTCTGGACGCCATCTGAGAACGTGAGCTCGAGATCGGTGGCCGCCGTCTCGACGGTGGACGCACCGCCGCGCGCGAACGACAAGACTTGCCCCGTCTTCCCATCGCGCACCACGACCAGCGGATAGCGCGCGGCATTCCACGTGATCGCCGCCCCACTCCCCACGCGGCGCGCGACGGCGGGAGTGGCGGCGAGGGGCGCGTCCGTAGCGCCCGCAACATCCCCCGCGGCTTTCCCCGCCGGTGCCGCGTCGCGGCGCACGATCCCGCGCGGCCCCGCGAGCACCAGCGATGCGATCGGCTTCGTGGCACCCGCGAGCGGGATCGCATACGCGAAGCCGCGGCCGGCGCCCGGCGCATCGGCAATCGAGTCGCCGTCGAAGGAGAGCGCGAAGAGCGGCGCGCCGGCGGCATCCAGCGCGCGCAGCGCGTACGCACCCGCGCGCTCCGGAAGCGACGGATGCGCCAGCGCCTCAAACGCCGGCTCGAGGGTGACCCGACCATTCACGATGTGCCCCCACACGATGATGCACGGCTGGAGCTCGGCGCTCACGAAGCTCGCCGAGCTCGGATGACTCGCGCGCCACGAGTACACGCCGGAGTACGTGTAGTCGCTGATCCACTGCGGATGACAGTAGCTCATCACCTCGGCCGTCGTGGGCGGATAGAGCGTGCGCGTGGCGACATCGAAGCCGTACACGCCGATGTTGCCGGCATGGTAGGGATAGTTCGGATCGGTGGCACCATCGATTCCGCATGGCGCGTGCGAGCGTCCCCACGAATGCCCAAGCTCGTGCGAAATGATCTCGACCGCGCTCGTGCCATCGTAGCCGATGCTGGCGTTGCCGCCGATGTACGAGATCCCCGCGATCCCGCCGGAGTATGCCGTCTTCACGATTCCGAAATAGTTACGCGGGCTCGACTCGGTGACGCGGAGCGCCTGCATCTCCCCGAGGATCGCCGTCCACGAGCCGTTGCCGTTGCTCGGTGAGAGCGCGAGCGCGTTCGTGGTGTAGGTCGCGTGCACGTCCGAGCTGACACCGGCGATCGGGTGGATCTTCACTGTTTTCGAAAGCAGCGCGTCCTTGGTCGACGTTGAGACGACTCCAGTGAGGCCATTGACGCTCTGCTTCACGGGGACGAAGCGGATATAGAACGTCGAAAGATCCCTGACCGTGAGCGCGAGCGGTGTGCCGGGCGCAGGGAAGGAATTGTTGCTGCGGCTAACCTCGGGCACCGACTGCGACGGATCGACGTCTGCCAGGATCGAGAGCCCGGGTTTGATCATCGATCCGGGGACGAGCATGTTCCACGACGTCGAGAGATTCGCTTCGTTGACGGAAGTCGTGACGGAATTCGAGGGGGGCGCAATGAGAGTGGCGGCGCCCTGCTGCGTGCCGTTCAGGTAGAAGCGCACGCGAACTTGCGGCGCGGCGCCGTTCGCTTCATTCGCGACGACGAAGACGCGAAGGAAGCCGTCGCGATTTTGCACGAGCGGCACCGAGCCGGTGAGCGTCTGCGTGCCCTGCGTGAGGTACATCGCGCGAATGGAAAGATCGAGGGTCGTCGTGACCCTCGAGTACACGACGGTGGTGGCCGCGGGGCCGGCGTCGGCGGCGACGGTGATCGAGGTTGAGGCCGGGGAGGGGACGTAGTTGGTGTCGTGCGAGGCGACCGAGGACGCGGTGAGCTGGTAGCTGCCCGGGGCGAGATTGGAGAGTGTCGTGCTGTGCGCGACGGTCTGGGAATAGCTGCCCGGACCGGCGACCGCTACGGATGCGGAGGCGCCCGACGGGAGACCGTTGACTGTGACGGCGAGGGCGCCGGTGCCGGGTGCGGTGGGGGTGCCGCCGTCGCCGGAGCAGCCGGCCCCGAGGAGCACGGCGACGACGAAGGTCGCGAGTACGCGTGAGCGGGCGGGCGCGGAGAAGTGCATGGGAGTCATGATTGGCGACGAAGCGACCGCGTGGAGCGTGAGGCGTCCATCGAGAGGACGGTTCGCAGGGGCAACGTGTCACGGCAGGGCTCGGTACAACGATAGGCGGTTGAGGGGGTTAAGGCGCGTGGGGTTGCCGGGAGGTGCTGTCGCGAATAAAATTCGCCTCTCTCCCGGGGAAGGTCGCGGAAGAGATCGTAATGCCCCTTGGTGTAACTGGCAACACGTCTGCCTCTGGAGCAGAAGAGTCCTGGTTCGATCCCAGGAGGGGCAACTGAAAGCTCGACTTCACGTTAGGTGAGGTCGAGCTTTTGTGCGTCCGGGGAGTGGGGAGGCGAAGTGCGGTACCGTGCCTATCTTGGTCGCCGCGGAAGGCGGACGTCCCGCGCAGGCCAATCTCAGCCGGCGGTCACGACAAATGAGCTACCGACACGGTCCACGACTCGCATTCGCTACCGGCATCATCGCCCTGGGCGTCGTCGGTCTCGTTCACGGTGACTTCGATGCAGTCTGGCGAATCGTGCCGCCCTCCTTTCCCGGCCGTCAGCCACTCGAGTACCTGACCGCGGCGATCCTCCTCGCGTGCGGTACCGGACTACTCGCGACGCGCTCGGCACGGCCGGCGGCGCGCGTCCTCTTCCCGCTGTTGGCGCTCGTCGTGCTCCTGCTCAAGATCCCGATCGTCCTCGCGGCTCCGCTCGTTGAAGGGAGCTATCAATCGCTGGCGGAGATGGTCGTGATCTTTTCGGGGAGCTGGGTGCTTTTCGCAGGCGAGGACGAGCGCGCGACTCGAATCGCACAAATCGTATTCGCCCTGGCACTTGTTCCCCTTGGACTCGCGCACTTCGTCTATCTCCAGCTCACGGCGCCGCTCGTTCCCGCCTGGCTTCCGTGGCACACGGGCTGGGCGTACTTCACTGGTACCGCGCAGATCGCAGCGGGTGTCGCTGTGCTGATCGGGGTCTATGCGAAGCTCGCGGCGACGCTCGAGGCCGCGATGCTGAGCGCGTTCACCGTGCTCGTATGGATTCCGCAGCTCGTCGCGGCGCCCGCGTCGAAGGGGCTGTGGTCGGAGTTCACGGCATCGTGGGCGGTGAGCGCGGGCGCGTGGGTCGTCGCCGCGAGCCTCACGAAGAAGAGTCGAATGGACGCGGCTCGCGCCTCAGCAGATAGAGCAGCGATGCGATGACCACCACCCCCGCCGCCGCGAGAAACTCCACGCCGCGCGCGCTCGTGAGCAGCCATACCACCACCGCGCACGCCAGCAGCGGAACGAGCGGCCCACCCGCAATTCGAAACGGTGCACCCTGGGCTCGCACATCGCGGCGGCGCAGCTCGAGCACCGCAAGGCAGCACGCCAGGTCGACGACGAGGATGCCGACGGCCGAGAGCACGGCAAGCACGCGAAACGATCCGCTGAGCGCGATCGCGCACGACGCGGCGGCGTACGCGATGATCGCGATGTGCGGCGTGCGGAAGCGCGCGTGGATCGCGCCGAGGCTCGCGGGAAGTAGTCCAGCTCGGCCGAATGCGAACAGCAGCCGCGGGCTGGCCAGCATGTCGCCGCTCACGTAGCCCAGCGCCGAGAGGATGGCAGCGAGAAGGATCAGCACGCGCCCAGGGCTCCCCAGCACCTGCTCGGCCACTGCGCCCAGTGGAGCATCGGTGATGGTGGCGAGGGCAGGGCCGAGCACGCCCTGGCTCACGAGCTGAAGTCCCGCGTAGAGCAGCGCGACGCCGCTCAGGCCGAGCAGCACGGCGCGCGGCACCGTGTGCGCGGGATTCCTCACCTCGCCGCTCGACGTGAGCGGTCCCTCGACACCCGTGAATGCGAACATCAGAAGGAGCGACGCACGCCCGATGTCGCCCAGCGGGGGAATGCCGGACCAACGCAGATACGCCGGATGCAGCACGAACAGCCCGGCGACGACGAGCAGCGCGAGCGGGATGAGCTTGGACGCCGTGAGGAGCTCCATGAGCCGCGCACCGGTGCGTACACCGCGCACGTTGGCGATCGCGAGAAACGTGTAGAGCAGAACGAGCAGGACGGCGCGCAATGCACTAGCGCCGCCGCCGGGAAGTAGCGCGGTCAACGAGCCGACGAAGATCGTTGCGACCGCAGCGCTCGCGACCATCTCCGCGCAGCCGAGCAGAAGTCCGGCTGCGAAGCCCACGTATCGGCCGAACGCCGCGTCGACGTACGCGTACGCGCCACCACTGGCATCGACACGACTGCCGATCTCGGCGAAGCACAGCCCGAAGAGCGCGACGAGTGCGGCACAGACGACGTACGCGATGACCGACGCAGGACCGAGAATGGCGGCAACGACGGCGGGGAGCACGAAGATTCCCGAGCCGACGATGGTGTTGACGATATTCGCGGCGAGCGCGCGCACGCCGAGCGCGCGCTCGAGGGTCGGCACGCCAGGTGGAAGGTCGCCCGGTGCCAGGGGCTCAGCGACTATCGCGCTCCCGTACCCACCACCACGATCTCGACGCGCCGGTTCGCCCTGCGCCCGGCGATCGTCGCATTCGTCGCGACCGGCGACGCATGCCCCATCGCCTTCGTCTCGATGCGCCCCGCGTCGAGCCCGCCCGCCACGAGCGCCTCGCGCACCGCCTGTGCACGCGCATCCGCCAGGGCGTCACCCTTTTCGAGGCGCGCCGTCGAGTCCGAGTACCCCTGCACCTCGATGTGATAGCTCGAGTACCCAGCGACCACCGGCGTCAACTTGCCCAGGTCGCGCGTGGCGACCTTCGTGAGCGTTCTCGATCCGGCCGCGGTCGTGCCGTTCACGAACGATGCGTCGCCGACCGTCACCACGAGCCCGCGCGGGGAGAGCGTGGGCGTGCGCAGCGTCGTCGCCGTACGGCTCAGCTCCGACACCGAGGCGCTCAGCTTCGTGCGAGATTCTACGTCCGCACGCAGCGAATCCCTCGTGCGCGACGCCGATGCCGCTTCGTTGCGCAGCGAGTCGACCTGCCTGGCCGAGATGACGGCGAGCGCCTGCACGGAGTCTCGCTGCCGCTGCGTTGCGGCCTCTGATTTACGCAGCGAATCCAGCCGCAAATTTCCAAGCTCGGCGAGCCTACGCAGCGAGTCCGATCGCACGCGCTCCGCAGCCGTTTCCCGCGCGGACGCGCGGATCGATGCCGCGCGCATCGAGTCCGCGATCTGCGATGCGAGCAGCGCCGACCGCTGGATGGAATCCGCACGCAGCTTCTCGAGCGCGCGCGTTTGCTCGAGCACCGCCTGCGTGATGCGGAGCGAGTCCGCCGTGCGCGAGGATAGCTCCGCTACCGCGCGCACGGAATCGCGCACGCGGAGCGAATCGCGAATGTACGCGCTCCGGCCGACGAGTCGCCTCAGCGAGTCCGACTCCTGCGTCGCCATGCGCGCCGCTCGCATCAGCGAGTCCGTCCTGAGCCGCTCGGACTCCGTCTCCGCTCGCGACGCCTGCTGGCTCGCGTAGCGGATCGAATCCACCTGCCGCTGCGCGCGGTCAGCCACGGCACGCAGCGAATCCGTCTGTCGGCTCGACGTCGAGCGAACTTCGTTGGCTGCGGCCTGCGCGATCCTGATCGAGTCCTGCTGCCGGACGACCTGCGCCTGGAGCACGCGCGCGGAATCGAGTTGAAGTGCGCTCAGCTGCCGCGCGTTCGCCGCCGCGGTTTTCACCGAATCGAGCTGCATCCTGAGCGAGTCGGCCTGCGTCACGGTCAGCAGATTCTGCGCGCGCAGATCGACGATTTCGGCGTGCGAGAGCTGATTCTGCTTGAAGAGCTCATCACGCTGCCGCTGCGAGAGGGCGACGAGCTGCGTGAGCCGGTACGCGTGCAGGCTGTCTGCCACCTGCCGATCGTGAATGCCGGTGTTGGCCGCTTCGGCCGCCTGCGCATCGTGGAGTGCCTGCGTTGCCAGCGCGTCGGCCAGCGCCTGGTTGTGCCCGTTCGCGATCGCCGAGTCCGCCGCGTCGATCGAGGCGCGCGCCCGCGCCATCTCGAGCGAAGCGCGAGAGGAGGCGCCAGCGCTATCCGCATTCGAGTAAATGCTCCTGGCCTGCTCGAGTGTCGTGCTCTGCGCGCTCGCGCGCCCTGCAAACACGAGCAGGAATACGAGTGCGAATAGCGATGCGATCCGGCGCTCCAGCATGATCAACCTCGGTTAGGGACGAATGTAAGCTAACATTGCAGCGCCCTTCAGTTTCCCGGTAGCCCGGCATTCCGTGCCGCCACAATGACCGCGTCCCAGGCCGGGCGCGGCGTCCCGTCGGCGAGCCGCAGCCCCAGCGTGCACAAATACGCCTCGAACTGCGCGTTGTTCGGAATGCCGTAGTAGTCGCCGAATGCGTCGCACTCCGCCTGCGTGAAATCGTGCAGCAGAAAGAGATTCACGTACGGCATGCGTGCGCCGTCGATAATAGACCACTGCTCGATCGCATCGGTGAAGAACGCTGCCTGCTTCGCATCGCTCGAGCCGAGCAACGGCGATGCGGGATAGCCAAGCTCCTGGATGACCACGGGCTTGCTCCCAGCGGCGGCGAGCATCGCGGGGAAGGCGGCGCGCGCGCTGGTCGGCGCGTCGACCTGAAAGTTCGTGCCGATCGGGTAGTACGTGAGCATGATCGCGTCGCTGCGCGTGTTGAGCAGCGCCATCTGTGCGTGCAGCGAGCCGACGACGCCATCGTAGCCGCCGGTCACGCCGACCTTCACACCGGGCATCTTCGCGTGCGCGTAGTCGAGCGCGTCCTCATAAAAGGTTCGATACTCAGTCCACTGATTGGTGGATTGGAGGTAGCCATCGACCTCGTTGCCGAGCGACAGGTAGGTGATGCGCGCCGGCAGCGCGGCAGCCACGGCATCGAGCAGCGCGTGGAAGCGGGCGCGGGTCGTCGCGGCGTCGAACGCACTGTCCGCGAGATCGGGCGGCACCTCCTTGGCGACGGTGTTGATCACCTGGATGCCCACGTAGATCGTAGCCTCGCGGCTCCCGCCGTAGTCGAGCTGACTCACGAGTTGCGATACATCGATGGCCCCCGGAGTCGGCTCGAGCTCCCTCCATGTCGCGGTGAGGAGCTGTCCACGCGCGCCGGCGTTGTAGGCCAGATCGGCAGCGGCCTTGAAGTCGTCCAGCGTGGGCGGAGGAATCTGGGGCGGATCGGTGCTGATGGAGAGCACGCGCCCATGTGCTCCCGGAGCTGCCGAGTCCGAGCCGCACCCGAGGAAGAGCGCGAATGCAAAGCCAGCGAACAACTTATGTGCGAATGCAGGCACCTAACCTCCTCGAGTCACGGCATGGCGGCACGAATCCACTACGGTAATTCTGTAACCATCCTGTAATCAGTGCTATATAACTTTTATTCTATTGCGCATGCGGCTCGCAGAGCGTACGAATTGAAGGCGGCAATTCATCAACCGCGCAACGCCAGCGAGCGAGGTCCCAGTGGAGCTTACATCCTTGAATCAGTCACCCGGCGATTCGTACGCCGGCGACGGCTCGCACGAAGGCTCCACGCAACGGCTGCGCAGAACGCTCCAGTCGGTCTTCGAGAACGCCGCCCTGCACCGGGCCGATGGCCCGGAGAGCCAGAACGCCGCCGTGCGCGCCTCGCTCCGTCAAGTGTGCGCGGATGCGCGGCATTCGGGTCTGCGCGCCGAGCAGCTGCTCGTAATCATCAAGGAGGTCTGGGCTGGGCTCCCGTCCGGGATGGCGCGCGTCCCGTCCGTGCACGGCGATGAGCGTCTGAACTACGTGATCTCGACGTGCGTCGACGAATATTACGGTCATAGTCCGACCGACCCCGAGGCACTCCCATAACGCTGTCGCAGTGGTCGTAGCTCCAGTCGTGCCGGTGATCATCAACGCCGGCGCCGGGAATCCGCACGTCGAGAAGCGCGTCGAGACGCTCACGGGGCTCTTTACAGCCGGCGGGATGCGTGTCGATGTGCGTCTGGCATCCACGGGGGAGGAGCTCGATACGCTCATCCGTGCCGCGGCGGCCGAACGTCCGAGTCTGCTGATTGCGGCCGGGGGCGACGGCACGATCAGCACCGCCGCCTCGGCGCTCGTCGACTCCGGCACCGTGCTCGGCGTTCTCCCCTTTGGAACGCTCAATCACTTCGCGAAGGATCTCGGCGTTCCTCTCGAGCTCTTGGAGGCCGTGGGGAATATCATCGCCGGACACTCGATCGCGGTGGACGTTGGCGAGGTGAACGGTCGCATCTTCATCAACAACTCGAGCATCGGCCTCTACCCCGACATCGTTCGCGATCGTGAGCGCCAGCAAAGCCGCCTCGGGCGCGGCAAGTTTCACGCACTGGTGTGGGCATCCCTCGCTGCGTTTCGGCGCTTTCCCTTTCTGAAAGTGCGACTCGATATCGAGGGAACGAAGCGCATGCACGTCACGCCGCTCGTCTTCGTTGGCAACAACGAATACACCATGGAAGGATTCGACATCGGCGCGCGTGCGCGGATCGATGCGGAGCGGTTGAGCATTTACATCGTGAAGAAGCAGGGACGCGCGGCGCTCGTGCGACTCGCCATCCAGGCGCTGCTCGGCCGCCTGAGTCAGGCGAGAGACTTCGAGGCACTCACCGCCACCGACTTCGTCATAGAGACGCGCCACGCGCGCATCCTCGTCGCGACCGATGGGGAGGTTCAGCCGATGAAGTCCCCGCTCCACTATCGCGTGCGGCCGAGAAGTCTGCGCGTCATCGTGCCGGCGCCGCCAACGTGAGAAAGAACATGGGGGCAATCAGCCGAAGCTGACTGCCCCCATGTACGGTCACTGGTGCCGAGTCCCGATCAACCTGGGACGGGCGACCCATCGCGGCACGGGGGTCCGTTCGGACCACCGCACAGCTCATCGCCGGTTCCACCGTTGGCACCGCAGATGGTGAAGCCATCCGTGGTCCCGTTGAAACCGACCTGCGTCAACTCGCGGAACGTTCCGAACCGTTCCACCTTCGGCTTTTGATACACCAGTCCTCCATGTCGAAGGTTGGCCGGGCCGCTTGCCCGGTAAAAGTCGGGGCCACTTTGGCCACCATCGTCAATACTGCTTGCGAGGATAGTGCCAAATCACACGCGCCGCTGCAAGCACCGCGCATAGATTGCTCAGCTCGCCTCGCGAGCTTCCAAAGTCTAGCGAAGGTGAAGAGCGACCGCAAGGACCACTGCCGCCGCGCCCGTGAGAACGACGACCAGGATCATTCGCCACGCCGCGCGGATCCACTGATCGTAGCGGATCCCCGCCGCCGCGAGAACGGCCAGCAGACCGCCATTGGTTGGCGTCAGCAGCTCACACATCCCCGCACCGTACTGATACGCGAGCACCGAGACCTGTCGCGACATATGAAGCAGGTCGGCGAGCGGGGCGAAGACGGGCATGGTCAGCACCGCCTGCCCGCTCACGCTGGGCACGGGCACGTGGATCGCCGCCTGCGCCAGCATCATACCGAGCGCCGCTAGAGCCACTGGTAGCCCTGCGAGCGAGGCAGCGAGGCCGTTCACCACCGTATCGATCACGAGTCCCTGTTCCATTGCAACCGAGATCGCACGCGCAAAGCCGACCAGCAACGCCGCATACGCCATGGACCGAAAGCCATCAACGAACGCGTCAGACGTGCCCGAAAGTCCGAGCCCGCCGATCAGTCCGACGACGCACCCCATCGCGAAAAAGAGGGCGGCCTCCTGGTTAAAATCCCAGTGCAGCTGCGCGACGCCGTACACGAAGATAGCGAAGCTAGCGAGCACGACCGCAAGCACCGACTTGCCCCGCGTGCCGAACTCGTGCGAAGTCGGGCGGAGCGTGACGTCTTCCATCGCGACCCGTGTGTGGCGCGCATGCCGCATGGTGCCGAGGATCCAGAGCAACAATGCGATCGCCAACACGACGATCCGGTACGTCCCCCCTGACAGTTGCGGAATCCCAGCGACCTTCTGCGCGATCAGCACCTGAAACGGATTCACCGGGCTGAACGCCGAACCGACCGCGGCCGCGCCCACGCTCATCTCCGCCGCGGTCATCGCGTCGAGGCCGAGCCGCTGCGTGAGCATCAGCAGCGCCGGCACGAGCGCGATGATCTCCTCCTGCATGTTCTCGAATGCACCGCCGGCGGCGAACGCGACGCAGACGATCGGGATCGCGACCATTCCCTGTTTGCCGAGCCGTCGCACGAGCCAGTCGATGCCGTCGTGGAGGGCGCCGGTCTTTTCGACGACCGCAAATGCGCCACCCACGAGAAAAATGAAGACGATCACGCCGGCCGCGTCGATGAGGCCGTCGGGGATTGCGACGACGGTCTCGAAGGGGCCGAGTGGGTGGGGGGCGACGCGATGATAGGTTTCTGCGACGACGACTTTGCGCTGCGTCGCCGGATCGTCGCGTCGCTCGAACCGTCCGGCGGGGAGCACGTGCGACAGCGCGGCGGCGATGACGACACACCCTACGAGGAGCGTCAGTGGATGCGGGAGTTTCACGACGCGAATGCAGGGAGATTGGTCCTCACTTCGCGGCCTTTACCATCCCCGCGGTCTCGAGGGCGTGGAGGTATTCGGTGACGAGATCGAGGTCGACCGGGCCGAATTCGGCACTCACCATGTCGCGGATCTGCCGCGCACTGCGCTTGCCGTCGACGAAGTTGAGCACCTCGTAGGCGTAATCGGCGCCGGTCCCGCGCGCGCCCTGGAAGGTCAGCAGGGCTGGCGCGCGCTGGCCGTGCAGATGCTCGATGAGATAGTCGTACCCGACCACGATGGTCGGGCCCGACACGGCTGGATTGCGCGCGTAGATGGGGGAGTCGTTCGCGCGGGGAGTGACGGGGGCTGCGTCTGCGCCGATGAGCTGCCCGAGCCGCGCGAAGAATGTCTCCGCGCTCCGGCGGACGCTGTCCGGAATCGCGGCGAAGCCGGAGATAGACGCGAAGGCTGCACGCTCCGACGCGAGATACTCGCGCGTGTACGATGCTGCTTCCGGAGCGGGGAGCTTCGCTCGGCGCTCCAGCATGATCGCGGTGCGATGCATTGACGCGCTTTGCATGATGCTCCATAGCGCGGACACATCCGCCGACTTCATGTTCGCGAGAACGAGCGCGCTCGCCGCACCGATGAATGCGGCGCGCTGGAGCTTCGTCGCGTCCATGTTCGCGGGAAGATCGTGATTCGTGTGGATGTAGATGTCGGGCCAGTCGTTCAGATAAATAGAAGGAATGCGATACGAGCCCTCCGTGTACAGCTCGTTGTCGCTCCCCATCGCCCACTCGGCCAAATCCGCCTGCAGTGGCTCCTTGCCGCCTTCGTTGGAAACGAGCGGGTACTTGCCGCCGTTTCCCGCCGCGTAGGCGTACGACTCGCTGCTCACGAACGCACCGAAGGCGTGCCCGACGTCGTTCACGAAAGTGGGGAGGCTGAGCGGGCTCACGGCTACGTGAAAGACGGCCTTGGTGGCCTGGGAGCCGCCGACCATGTCCATGTGCACCACGGCCTTGAAGTGCGCGCGCATCGCGGGCTCCGCGTTGAAGAGCGCCATGGTGCACTCGTTCTCGCATGGCCACACGAATCGAAGGCTGCGCGATGGGCGCGCGATCTTTCCATCGGCGATCAGCTTCGAGATCGCGCGCGCGACTTCGAGGTTCGTCGCGCATCCGCTGGCGTTGTCGTTCGCGCCCGGTCGCTGATGGTCGAGGTGGCAGCTGAAGACGATTTCCTCGCCGCGCAGATCGCTGCCGGGGATGAGCGCCGTCACGATGTTGTAGCTCGCTGGATGTCGCTCCGCACGCACGATCGCGTGCATGGTGATGTGCTCGCCCGCAGCCAGGCGGGCGGAGTACGCGCGCGCCTGCTTCTGCGAGAGCATGAACGCGAAGGTGTGGCGCGTCTCGACTGCGTCGAGATGCCCCCAGCGAATGAGATTCTGCTCCTCCTTCCACCACGCCGTCACCTGGTTCGGCATGTCGCTGAGCATTCCGCCGGCGCCGTACTTGTCGATGGCGAGCGGTGCGGCGTCCGTGAGCGGACCGGAGATGAGCACGAGTTTCCCGTGCACATCTTTCCCTGCGTAGTCGGCGTCGGATCCTCCCACGCCGACGTCGACGAGCTCTGCCTTCACATCCGCGCCGTCGCTGTAGTCGGCGAGCACCACGGGCTCATCTTCGAAGCTCGCCGCGCGTGTCGCAGGCCCGTCCGCGTGCATCTCCCAGAGCTCCGCGAATTCCGGATCCCATCCGAGCCGCGATTTCTGCGTGCCGTACATCGTGTGTCCGTCGGCCGGGATTTCGTGGATCGTCACCTCCTCGAGCCCATACGCGCGCGCGCGCTCCGCTACGAAGTCCGCCGCAGAGCGAAAGGCGTTCGAGGCGGGGATGCGATGCAGTCGCGCGAGATACTCGATGTTCCGCTTGGCGAGCGAGCCCGAGAGCTCGTTCGCGAGCGCGGTGCCCGTTGCGTCGGAGATCAGCGGCGGGGTCGCAACGCTCTTCACGCCGAATGAGAGCGGCGCGACGACCTGCGCGCGCGCGGCGCTCGCGGCGAGGAGACATGCGGCGGCCGAGCATGCGGCGAGGTATTTCACTTCGACGCCCGGACCACTCCACCCTGCTCGAGCGCGCGCAAGTACTCGATGACGAGCGCGAGATCGACGGGGCCGTATTCCGCGCTCACCGCATCGCGAATCGCGCGCGCGCTCCGCTTGCCGTCGACGAAATTGAGCACCTCGTACCCGTATTCTTCGCCATTGCCCCGCAGCCCCTGATACTCGAGAAGCTTCGGAGCCGGCTTCCCCTTCGTGTGATCCTCGAGATAGTTGTAGCCGAACACCGCCATCGGCCCGGTCACCGCAGCATTGCGCGTGAACACGAGTGCCGCATCGCCGGTCGCGCTCTCCATCGCAGCGGGCGTGCCCGTGATCGTCTCGAGCCGCTGGAAGTACGCTCCCGCGTCCTGCTTCACGCTGTCGGGGACCGACGCGAACGGCACGATCGACTCGAATTCCGCGCGCTCCTGGGCGAGAAAGCTTCGCGTCAGCGCGGCGGCGTCCGCGGGCGCGAGCGCTGCGCGACGCTCGAGCATCAGCGCGAGCCGGCGCAGCGATGCGCTCTCCATCACCGTCCACAGCGCCGCCACGTCCGACGACTTCAGATTCGCGAGATAGAGCGCGCTCGCCGCGCCGATGAACGCCGCGCGCTGCAGCTTCGTGGGATCGATGTTCGCGGGCAGATCGAAATTCGTGTGGATGTAGCGATCGGGCCAGTCGTTCATGTAAATGGCGGGGATCTTCCACGACGCCTGCTCATACAGCTCGTGATCGCTCCCCATGGAGAACTCGGCGAGATCGCCGAGCTGCGGCTCCTTCCCGCCTTCGCCCGAGAGCATCGGATACTTCCCGCCCGTCCCCTCCGCGTACATCTGCGACTCGAGATTCATGAACGCGCCGAAGCGCTGCCCGACGTCGCTCACGAACGACGGCAGGCTCGCCGGCCCGCGTCCGACGTGGAAGATGGACTTGGTCACCTGCGAGCCGCCTACCATGTCCATGTGGATCACGGCCTTGAAACGCGCGAGCATCTGCGGCTGCGAGGCGAAGAGCGCGAGCGTGCACTCCATCTCGCACGGCCAAATGAAGCGAATGCTGCGCGAGGGCCGCGCGATCTTCCCATCGGCGACGAGCTTCGAGATCGTGCGCGCCACCTCGAGGATCGTCGCGCACCCGCTCGCGTTGTCGTTTGCGCCGGGGCGCTGATGATCGAGGTGACAGCTCAACACGATCTCCTCGCCCTTCCTGTCGCTCCCTGAAATCAGCGCGGTCACCGGATTGTACGTCGCCGGATGACGCGACGCCTTGACGATCGCGTGCAGCATCACGTGCTCGCCCGAGGCAAGCCGCTCCTGATAACCGCGGTACTGTTTGAGCGAGACCATGAACGCGAATGCGTGGCGAGTCTCGAACGAATCGAGATGCCCCCAGCGAATCGCATTCACATCTTCGCGCGACCACGCATTGGGCTGATTCTGCGCCGCGCTCACGACTCCCTTCGCCCCGTACTTGTCGTAGGCGAGCGGGATCACGCCGCCGGGCGCTTCCGATGTGAGCACGATCTTCCCGCGCACGTTCTTCCCGGCATAATCCTTGTCCGACGTGCCCGCGCCCACATCCACGAGCTCCGCCGTGACATCCGCGCTGTCGCTGTCCTCCGCGAGAATCACCGGCTCATCCTCGAAGCTCGCGACGCGCAGCACGGGCGTCACACGCGACCCATCCGCGTGCGCCTCCCACAGCTCCGCGAACTCCGGATCCCAGCCGAGTCGCGCCTTCTGCGTCTCGTACATGGTGTGCCCGTCGGCGGGGATCTCGTGGACCGTCACCTCTTCGAGCCCGTAGCTCTTCGCCTGCGCCGCGACGAAGTCGGCGGCCGTGCGGAAGCCCTTCGACGCGCGCATGCGATGCTGGCGGGTGATGAACTCGAGGTTGCGCTTGGCGGACGCGCCGGAGAGCTCGCCCGCGAGCGCGGCGACCGTGGGTTCGGGGAGAAGGGGAACCGTCGAGGCACGCTGGGCGGGCGCGGCGAGCGGGATGGCGCACGAAAGAAGCGCGGTGAGCGGAAGTCGGATGCGCATGAGCTGGTTTTGGGAAGGCGGGCGGGGTGGTCGACGTGAGTCTGCCGCCGCGCGCCGGATGCGTCAAGGCGACCTGTACGAGCGGCTAGCCCTCGTTCGCGTCGTGCACGTGTTCCGCAAGGATTCTTGAAGCCTGTAAACCATCCGCGTCCCTCGCGCATCCAACTGTCGAACGGGTGAAGACCAGCAGTTGGTCGGCCTGCCAACCGTACCGGGCAAAACGCCATGCATGAATTTCCTTGCGCCTCCGATTCCAGTCGCTCCCGGCTCGGCTACCGTCCCGGCCTCACCCTGCTCGCGGTACTCATGCTCTCGATCGGCGTCGGCGCTACGACCGCGCTGTTCGCGCTCGTCGACGACGAGATGCCGCCGGCAGCGCCGAGCGTGCGCTGCGAAACGGTGATGCGCATCTCGGGCGGTTCGGCGAGCTTCGCGATCGGCGATGTGGCGGGGCGCGCGGAGCTTCGCGATCGCGTGTCGGATGCGTATCACACGGGGATCGGATCCGCGCGCGATGCGATCGGATCACTCCCCGATGCGGCTCAGGAGCTCGGCGAGCGTCCGCTCCTCGCGGCGCTCGGCGTCGGTGCCCTGTGCTTGCTGGTGGCCTGCACGCGCGCGGCGTCGGGGCTGATGGCGCCGGCTCGCGCGCCGCGAGTTGCGATCGGCGCGACCGCCGGTGCGGTGATGCTCGCCGCATTCGCGCTGCGCACGATCGACCTTCCGATGATCGGCGTGCGTTCGATGGCCTTCGCGCTCTGCATCTCGCTCCTTGCAGTGTGGTTTGCGCGCATGGGACAGCGGAAGGGCGCCCCGCTCGGGGCGTAGCCATTCGCGGCGGCGTGTGCACGCACCTTCCGCGCTGTCATCGCACATCATAATTCCCGCGTTGCGTAGCCGCCGCGTCCCCCTGCTTCGCTGGTTCCCCTTCGTGCTGTCGATGTACGTGGGCGCGCCCAGCTCCTTCGCGAGAGCCGCCTTGTCCTCGCCTTGCGCGATCGCGACGGCGTGGAAGCCCATCCGTAACGCGAACTGCGCCCCGGGATGACCTAGGCCGCCAATGCCGCGCACTGCCACCATATCACCGACGCGCGCGCCGCCGTGCCCCTCCACCGTGAGCGAATCGCTGTGGCAGATGCCCCACGCATGAACCTTCACGGGTACCTGTCCCGGACCGGGAGTCGGAACACCCTTCTCGACGAGCTCGAGCGGGCCGCCCGTCTTCGCCACCTGCCTCGCACGCATCTTGGCCAGATCCATTTCTCTGTTTTCATTTCGACCACCGCCTACGAATAAAACGCCCGGGTCATGCTGCTGGTGCCTGTGCTCGGCTAACCTTTTGCGCATGGGCGAGCCTCGATGATCGGGCCTGATGCCGAGCGTGCGCGCGAGCTCGTGATGCGCTACGGCTGGAATGCGACCGCATACCAGATCCTCAATCCGGGGATCGCGCACTGGTTCTCCTCGCGCGATGACGCGGTCGTGGGCTACGTGCGCCGGAGCGGTGTGCGCGTGGTCGCCGGCGCGCCGGTCTGCGCGCCCGAGCAGCTGCGCGATGTCGTTGCCGAGTTCGCGTCGCACGCGGGTGCAGCGGGCGATCGGGTGTGCTACTTCGGAGCGGGGGAGCGGCTGGAGGCGGCCATGCGCGCCGCAGGAACGTGCGGCACCGTGAGTCTCGGTGCGCAGCCGAGCTGGGATCCGCGCAACTGGGCGCGCATCGTCGGCACGCACGCATCGCTCCGCGCGCAGCTCCATCGCGCCCGCAACAAGGGCGTGGCGGTCGAGCGATGGAGCGCCGAGCGCGCGCGGAGCAACGCGGCGCTCACGACGCTGCTCGCCGAGTGGCTCGAGACGCGCGGACTGCCACCGCTGCACTTTCTCATCGAGACCGACACCATCGCGCTCACCCGCGATCGACGCATCTTCGTCGCGCATCGAGCGGAGATCGCGGTGGCGTATCTGGTTGCGTCACCCGTGCCCGCGCGCCGCGGCTGGCTCATCGAGCAGATCGTTCGCGGGCGGCTGGCCCCGAACGGCACGTCGGAGCTCCTCGTCGATGCCGCCATGCATGCGCTCGCCGCCGAGGGCGCCGCGTACGTCACGCTGGGGCTCGCGCCACTCTCGCGCCACTCGAGCGATACGAACTCCGCCATTCCGAAATGGCTCGGACTCGTTCTGCGCTCGGTCCGCGCGTACGGGCGCCGCTTTTATGACTTCGACGGACTCGATCGCTTCAAGTCGAAGTTCGCACCCGAACAATGGGAAGAGATAATCGCGATCGACGACCGTTCGCCCTTCTCCATGCACGCACTCTGGGCGATTGCTGCTGCGTTCGGCGGAGGGTCGCCCGTTGCGATGGTCGGGCGCACCGCCGCGCGAGCCGTAGCACAGGAAGTGCGTTGGCTCGTGAGGCGATGATTGCCGTGTCGATCAGCCGTGGTCGTTCTTCTGCGGCTTGTGCGGCCGGCCGTCCTCGCTCCTCTCCTCGCCAGGCACCTTTGGAGTTTTCTCTTCCTCCTTGATCCGAAGCTTGTCGATCTCCGAATTGCTCTTCTGCCCCTGCTGTCCCTCGATGTGATCGTGACCGCTGTGCGGATCGTGACGCTGCTTGGACATGTGGACCTGTCAGAATTGAGGTTTGTGAAGTTGATTCGTACGCAAGAAGCAGCCCGCTGTCGTGGGCGACCGGTGCTCCTTCACCACACTACGCGAGCGTGCAACTGATGAGCGGCGAACAGGAGCTGAAAGGTCCCGATTTCGGTGCGGGCGTGCCGCTCGCACTGATTCCCGATGGCGGCATGCTACTCGGGCACGCGCAAGGAAAGGCGGTGCTCCTCACCCGCACCGACGGTGAGGTGTTCGCCATCGGCGCGACGTGCACGCACTACAGCGGCCCGCTCGGCGAAGGACTCCTGGTGGGCGACACGATTCGATGTCCCTGGCATCACGCGTGCTTCAACGTGCGCACGGGAGAAGCCGTCCGCGCCCCCGCGCTCGACCCGGTGTCGCGCTGGCAGATCGAGCGCCGCGGCACCGACATTGTGGTCACGAGCGAGATACAGAACGGCGACGGCGCGACGCCACCCGCGACAGGATCTGCATCGCGCGAGAGCGCCGGCGCTGCCGACATTCAGCGCGTCGTGATCATCGGCGCCGGTGTTGCGGGGAACGCCGCCGCCGAGATGCTTCGCCGGCGGGGATTCAGCGGATCGATCACCATGATCGGCGCCGACACGGCCAGGCCGTACGACCGGCCAAACCTTTCGAAGGATTATCTCGCCGGCACGGCGCAGGAGAGCTGGCTCCCGCTGCGCGCTCCGGAATTCTACGAGAAGCACGACATCGAGATCCTCACATCCACCCCCGCCACCGCCATCGATACCGACGGAAAGAACGTCACGCTCGGCGACGGGAAGGCAATACCGTATGACGGGCTGTTGCTGGCAACGGGAGCGACGCCGATCCCGCTCGCCGTTTCCGGCGCAGAGCTTCCGCACGTCTTCTATCTGCGATCGCTCGATGACAGCCATCGGATCATCAAGGCGGCATCGCGCGCGCGAAGCGTTGCGGTGATCGGCGCGAGCTTCATCGGACTCGAGGTCGCGGCCTCGCTCCGCACACGAGGGCTCGATGTGCACGTGATTGCCCCCGACGCGATACCACTGCAAAAAGTGTTCGGGGACGAGCTCGGCGCGCGCGTGCGGGAGATGCACGAGGAGAAGGGGGTGAAATTCTCGCTCGGCCGATCGGTCACGGCAATCGGCGCCGGTGCGGTGGCGCTCGACGAGGGGGAAGCGGTCGTCGCCGACCTGGTGGTTGTCGGCATCGGCGTGCGCCCGAATCTCGACCTTGCCAAGGCAGCGGGGCTGAAGGTCGACAACGGAGTCGTCGTAAGTGAGCACCTCGAATCGAGCGTACCCGGGATCTACGCGGCGGGCGACATCGCGAATTTCCCCTATCGCACCGGCGACCGCATCCGCGTCGAACACTTCGTAGTGGCCGAGCGGCAAGGGCAGTGCGCGGCGCGCAACATGCTCGGCGAGCGCGAGGCGTATGACGACATTCCGTTCTTCTGGAGCGCGCACTTCGGCACCGAGATCCGGTACGTCGGCCACGCGTCGAAGATCGAATCGTCGACCGTGGGCGGAGACATCGGGAAGGACGATGCGATCGTTGCGTATCGCGAGAAGGGGGCGACCGTGGCGTTCGCGTCGATCGGTCGCGATCTCGCATGTCTCGAGGCGGAGCGTGCGCTGGAGGAGAATGACACGAAGGCGATGAGCGAGCTCACGGGAAGGTAGCTATCCGGGCGGTGCCGAGCGCTCCGCAGGGACCGTGACGATCGGCGCCGAAGCCACCGGCGGGCGCCTGATGGCCAGCACGGCGAAGGCCGCGCACGCGGTGCCAGCGAGCGCGCCGCCAACCACGTCGGTGGGCCAGTGCGCCCCGAGGTACACGCGGGCAACGGCGGCCAGGCAGACGAAGAGCCACGAAAGCGCGATCGCGATCCCCCCTGCTGCGCGAGCGCGAAACGTTCGCGCGACGAGGAGAGTGCCGAGCCCGAAGATCACGACGGCGAGCATCACATCGGCCGATGGATAGGAGAGTCCGCCGGCCGCGGTGAGCCGCGGACTCACGCCGTGCGGTCGCACGCGGCCAACGCTTTTCTTGAGAATCGAATTCAACGCCTCCGTGGCCACGCAGGCGCCGATGTAGTAGCTCGTGAGGCGAATTCCGCCACGCCGATAGAGCGCGAAGGCGAAGAGCAGCACGGCCGGCACGGCGAGTCTCCCCGACGTGAAGGTGATCGCGAGGAGCGCATTCGTGAGCAGCGGAGTCGCGTGTGCGCGAAGCGAAAGGATCAGGTCGTGATCGAACGCGTCGCTCTCGTGCGCGAGCACTATTGCGGTGAGCGCGACGAACAGCACCGACGCCAGAAGCGCCACGTACATCGACGCCGTCGTGCCCTGTCGTCGGTTGCGAGCCTGGTCTGCCATCGTTACGCGAATCTACTCATTGCGCAGTTCGGTAGTCGAGAGCGCACGATACGTTTTCCCTCACGTTTTGTGGTCGCCAAGCAGCAGCTTCGCTACCGGGTACACCATGAATCGCGGGAACACCTGGCCGGAGAAGGCGACGAACTTGTTCATGACGCCCGTGACGAGCACCGCTTTTCCGTGCATCATGGCCTCATATCCCGCACGCGCGACTTCTGCCGACGTCATCTTCGGCACGAGGCTGCTGTTGAACAGAGGCAGCGCATCCGCGCCGGACTCGGATGCAAAGCCCGTATGCGTGGCGCCAGGACACAGCGTCGTGAGAGTGACCCCCGTGCCGCGCAACTCCTGCGCGATCGCCTCTCCCAGGCTGAGCACGTAGGCCTTGGTCGCGCAGTAGGTGGCCATGTTTGGACCCGGCTGGTACGCGGCAGTCGATGCGACGAGCATGATGCGCCCGCGCCTCCGCGCGACCATCCCCGGCGCGATCGCGCGCGTGAGCGCCGTGAGCGCCGCGACATTCAGCTGGAGCATCGCATCGATGCGATCCGGATCCTCATTCACGAAGGCGCCCACGTCGCCAAAGCCGGCGTTATTCACCAGGACGTCGAGTTGCACCCCGGTCGCGTCGAGCTCGCCGGCCAGCGCGCGCGCAGCGCCCGGCACGCTCAGATCCTTCGTTACGACAGTTGCCTTGGCGCCGAGAGCGCGCAGCTCGGTTGCGAGAGTCTCGAGCTCCGGCGCGCGTCGTGCGGTTAGCACCACGTCGTGCCCATGTCGCGCGAGCTCGCGCGCGAGGTCGGCGCCGATGCCGCTCGATGCACCGGTGACGAGCGCCAATGGGCGCGTCTTGTCGTGCTGCATTCCCGCTCCTTCGAAGATGGACCCAGTACAACGTACATCTCACATCGCTACCCAGATACAACATGCGCGCACGCCAGCTTGGTTCCACCGGCCCCATCGTCTCCGCCCTCGGTCTTGGCTGCATGGCCATGTCGGACGTCTACGGGCCATCCGATCCTGACGAGAGCATCGCGACGATTCATGCGGCGCTCGATGCGGGGATCACGCTGTTCGACACCGGTGACTTTTACGGCATGGGTGCGAACGAGCTGCTGATTCGTGATGCGCTGGCGGGTCGCGACCGGAGCAGAGCCGTGCTCAGCGTAAAGTTCGGTGCCCTCCGCGATCCCGATGGCGCCTTCCTCGGCTATGACGGTCGCCCGCATGCGGTGAAGAATTTCCTCGCGTACTCGCTGCGCCGGCTCGGCACCGACTACATCGATATCTACCGCCTTTCGCGCGTGGATCCAAAGGTGCCCATCGAGGACACCGTGGGCGCGATCGCGGAGATGGTCGCGAAAGGCTACGTGCGCCACATCGGGTTGTCGGAGGCGAGCGCCGCGTCCGTGCGTCGCGCCCGGGACGCGAGCGCGATCTGCGACCTGCAGATCGAATACTCGATTCTCTCGCGCGGCATTGAGGGGATGATTCTCCCCGCGACGCGTGATCTCGGGATCGGGATCACCGCCTACGGCGTGCTGTCGCGCGGCCTGTTGAGCGGCCGCTGGACGGGCGACCGCCCCGCGCCGCTCGACTCACGCGCGAACTATCCGCGCTTCTCGGCGGCGAACGTGACGCACAACCTCGCGCTCGTCGACTCGCTCCGCGCGATCGCGACCGACAAGGGAGTCTCGGTCGCGCAGCTGGCGATCGCGTGGGTCGCGGCGCAGGGAGACGACATACTCCCATTGGTCGGCTCGCGTACTCGCGCGCAGCTGACGGAAGCACTCGGCGCCCTCGCAATCTCGCTCACTCCCGAAGATCTCGCGCGCATCGCTCGCGCCGTACCGGCGAGCGCCGCCGCGGGGGACCGCTATCCGACGCCGCTCATGAAGCACCTCGACAGCGAACGCGGCGCGACCGCGCCGGGTTAGCGCTCAGCGAGGCGTCGCGAACGACCAGCTCACCGTCGCGCCGTGTCCGTCGAGGCTCGGCGAAACGCTCGGCACCGCGGTGAGGAGCCAGCGATTGACCCGGTTGTTCGCGCTGGTCACATGATTGTAGCGAAAGACCTTGAGCCCGGTGAGCGTGCCGATGCCGGCGCCCATGATCACATCGCTCGCCCAGTGCGCGTTCGTGTAAAGTCGCGCGACACCGACCAGCGACGCCCCGCCGAACATGATCGGCGCAACGTACCAGGTGGACCGTGGCCACCAGCGGTGCGTCTCGAGCGTGACGACGGTCGCCGTCGCAAATGCCGTCGTCGCATGGCCCGAGGGAAAGGACGAGCTGCTCCCCTTCGCGAAGCCTCCGCCAAAGCTGAAGTCATCCGGATCGTTCACGCCGGCGTGGCTCGGCCGCTGTCGTCCGGCGAGTCCCTTGATTACGTACGTGATTCCCGAGCTCACGACGATCGCCTCCGTGCTGTGCAGCCCGAGATCGGCCGCGCGCTCGAAGTGCCCGATGCGACCGACTCCGTACAGCGCGACGCTCGCGACGAGCGTGCCCGGGCTCCCGAGAAGGTTGAACGCCTTCGCAGCGTGCGCGGCGGTTTTGTTTTGCTGCGCAGCGGGCTCGCGGATCTCGTTCGCGATCTGGCTGTCGAAGGGGCGAAGCGCGGCAGCGCCCGCGATGAATCCGGCGAGGATGAACGGATCGGCACGCGTGAAGAGCGGGGCGCGGTGCACCGAGTCCGCGGCCACGGGGCTCACGGGCACACCCTGCGCCAGCGCTGGCGCCGGCACGAAGGCGGCGAGCGTTCCGAGCGCGATGATCACGCTGGCGCGAAGCCGCATCACGCCGCCCCGACTGTCGTCGCCGCGCGGCGGAAGTCGCGTCCGCGAATCGCCACGAGGAACGTCGGCACGAGATAGAGCGTAATCGGAGTGGAGAGCGTGAGCCCACCGATCACCGCGATTGCCAGTGGCTTCTGCAGCTCGCTGCCGGCGCCGAGGCCCAGCGCGAGTGGAACGAGTCCGGCGAGGGTGCAGAGTGTCGTCATGAGAATGGGGCGGAGGCGCACGCGCGCTGCGTGGCGAATCGCAGTTTCCAGATTTTCGCCGTGCTCACGCATCCGTAGCTCCGTGAAGTCGAGAAGGATGATGCCGTTTTTTACTATCAGTCCGATCAGAAGGATAAGCCCCATCAAGCTGGACACGTTGAGCTGCGTTCCGGTAATCCAGAGCAGTCCCACGGCCCCCACGAACGAGACGGGGGCCGCGAGAACGATCAGCAGCGGCTCGATGAACGAGCGAAACTGAATGAGCATGATTGCGACCACGCTCACCGCGGCTAGCAGGAGCACGATCATCAAGGCCCGGAACGACTCCTGCTGATTCGCGAACTGTCCCGCGATGTCCACGCGAACCCCCGCGGGCGCCGGATTTTTCGCGAGCACCTGCCGAACGTCTCCCATCACCGAGCCGAGTGAGCGCGTGCTCACATCCGATGTCATGGCGATCATCTGCTGCTGATTCTCGCGGCGATACTCGGCGCGTCCGATCGCGGGCGTCACCGATGCGATGGACGCCAGCGGCGTCGTGCTGTGCGTTCCCGGAATGTGAATCGGGATGACGCCGAGATTCGCAGCATTCCCTCTGAACGCATCCGGCGCGCGAACGCGCACGTCGATCGCATGATCCTCGAGACGCAGCTCCCCTGCATGCACACCGAGGAGCGCGCCACTCACCTCGGCACCGACCTCCTGCGGATCCAGCCCGATGCGACTCGCTTCGGCTCCATCCACCGTCATTCGCATCTCGGACGCCGGCTCGCTGACCCCGTCGTAGAGATCCTCCACCCCGTCGATCGCCTGGAGTTTCGGGCCGAGCGACCGTGCGTAGCTCTCGAGCGTGTCGAGCTGGGTACCGTACAGCTTGATCTCCACCGGCTTGGCGGCGCCGGCCAGATCGTTGATCACATCGGAGAGGATCTGCACGAACTCGATGCGCATCCGCGGCGCTGCGCGATTGATCTTCGCGCGCACATCATCGATGACTTCCTGGCTCGAGCGCGAGCGCTGCGAGGGCGGTTTGAGCCGCACCGCCACGTCCCCCCGATTCTGCTCGGTTGCGAAGAGCCCGAGCTCCGCGCCCAGCCGGCGTGACGTGCTCGCAACCTCCTTCTCGTTCGCCAGGATACGCTCGGCGATGTTCACCTGCCGATCGGATTCGGCAAGCGGCGTACCCCCCGGGGTGAAGTAGTCGACGACGAACGCGCCCTCGTCCATTTCGGGGAGGAAACCGCTGCCGACGACGCGCTGTACGAGAAAGCCGACGAGCAGAAGCGCGAACGCGCCCGCCAGCATGACGCGCGGATGGTGGAGCGCGGCGGCGAGGGAGCGCTCGTAGCGATTGGCGAGCCCGTCGAGCGCGCGCGCGATCGCGCCGCCGATGCGTCCCTCCTGTGCGGACGACTCGCCGTCGAGGAGCGTTTCCGCCAGCAGGGGGATGAGCGTAAGCGCGAGCACCAGCGAGATGATCACCGCGATGCTGAGCGTGATCGAGAGCGCGGAGAAAAACTGCCCGACGACGCCGGTGAGCAGCGAGAGCGGCGCGAAGACGACGACCGTGGTAAGCGTCGACGTCGTCACCGGCCAGATCAGCTCCTGCATCGCACCGCGCACCGCGAGCTGGCGGTCCGTCGTCATCCCCATGTGCCGCACGATGTTTTCGGTGATCACGATCGCGTCGTCGATCACCAGCCCGATGGCGATCGCCATCGCGCCCAGGGTCATGAGATTGAACGTCTGCCCGAGCCGCGCCATCACGCCGACGGTGATCGCGAGCGTAATCGGGATCGACGAGGCGGCGATCGCCGTGACGCGCGCATTGCGGAGGAAGATGAGCAGCACCACCACCGCGAGCACGGCGCCGATCAGCATCGCGTCGCGCACGGAGGTCAGCGCGTCGCGCACGAGCGAGGCCTGGTCGTACACGGGAACCAGCCGCACCCCCGGCGGCAGCGTCTTCGCGACGGTCGCGGCGATTCGCGCAACGCTGTCGGCGATGGTGACGGTGTTGCCGCCGATCTGCCGCGTGATGTTGAGCAGCACCGCCGGCCGACCGTCTCCGGCGATCACGCTGACGCGATCCGCCGTCCCGAGCGTGACGGTCGCCACGTCTCGCACGCGAAGCCCCGTGCCGAGCACGATGCCTCCCACCCGATCGGCCGTGCGAATCTGCTGGTCGGCGACGACGAGATATTGTGAATAGCTCTGCGTCACGCGCCCAACGGCATCGACGGAGAGCGAGTGGTCGATATCCTGGGCGACGTCCGAGTAGCTCATCCCGGAGGCAGCGAGTCGCGCCGGGTCCGCGACGACCTCCACCTCGCGCACCGCCGAGCCCTGCACCTCCACGCGTCCCACTCCCGGCACGCGCGACAGCTCGGGGCGCAGCTGGTACTGCGCCAGATCGTACAGCGTCGCGGGGTCGCCCCCCTCGAGGTTGTAGGAGAGAATCGGGAAGACCGACGGCGAGAGCCGCACCGCTTCAATCCGCATGCCGGCGGGAAGCGCATCGCGCACCTGCGTGATGCGCTGCTGCGTTTGCTGCAGCGCAATCTGCATGTCCGTATGCTCATCGAAATAGAGCTGGATCTCGCTGCTCCCTCGAATCGAGCGCGACGTCACGCGGCGCACCCCCTGCACGCTCGTCACCGCCTCCTCGATCGGGCGCGCGATCGCGAACACGACCTCGCGCGAGCCAAGCGCCGAACCCTCCGCCACCACGGTGATGCGTGGAAAGAGGAGCTCGGGGTAGATCGCCGACGGCAGCGAGAGTGCGGTCCAGATGCCGACGGCGCTCGCAATGGCAACGGCCAGATAGACGAAGCGCCGCTGCGCGGAGAGCAGATCGAAGAGCTTCACTGTTTCGGCGCGCCCACGGGGATGGACGTTGCGGTCGGGCCCTCCGCCGGTGACAACACCTTCGCGCTGTCCGTGACGCCGTACGCTCCGTACGTGACCACCGTCTCACCGCCGGCGAGTCCCTGGGTCACCTCGGCGAGATCGCCATCGCGCACGCCGACGGTTACCAGCGTTGCGTGCGCGTCATGCGCCGCATCGACGACGAACACCTTGAACCCCTCGCCCTCGGGTACGAGCGCCTCGGTGGGTACGGTGACGGCATTCGTGTGCGCGGCGACCACGATGCGCGCGAACACCGTCTCACCGATGCGCAGTTGCCGCGCGGGCTTCGTGATGGGCGCGCGTACGACCACCGCGCGCGCCACGCTGTCGATCGTGGCACCCACATCGGCGACTGTCGCTGTCCCAAGTGGCTCCGCGTTCGCACCCGCCTGCGCTGCCATGTCGACGAGCGCTCCGCGGCGCACCTGCGCGGCCGCGGCTGGCGGCACCGGAATGAGAAGATCGAGCGCTGAGGGGTCGGTCACCTCGACGAGCGACTGCGCGGGATCGACGGTCGCGCCGAGCACGGCCGACATGCGCGTCACGACACCAGCGATGGGAGCGTGGAGCGTCGCCTGCGCGTGCAGCCGCGCCGCCGAGACCGCGTCGGCGTTCGCGCGCGCGAGCTCGCTCTCCGCCTGGTCGAGATCCTTTCGCGGTGCGATCCCGGCATCGACGAGCCGCCGCGCACGCTCCACCCCTCGCTGCGCGCTCGTGAGCGCAGTCGACGCCGCGGCATTCTGCGCATCGAGCGGCGCACGATCGAAGGCGACGAGCGGCGCGCCGGCAGCCACGCGCTCCCCCACCGTCACGTACACCCTCGTGACTCGTGTGACGGCGGGCGCGCTCATCTGCGCGATGTGATCCGGTCGCGCACTGATCGTGCCGATGCCATCGATGGTTTCGCGCACCGATTGCCGCGTCGCGATTGCGGTGCGCGCGCCGACGACCGCGGGAACCCCGGCGTCTCCTTGCGCATCCTTCTTGCCGCATGCTCCCGCCACGAGCGAGAGCGCCGCCAGCGCAATCGCGTAGCTCGCGACGAGTGGAGCTGGGCGAGGTGGCATGTAGTGCTCCGTCATGGCGTGAGAGTTCCGCTGTAGAGGCGAAGCGCGGCTGCGGCGGCATTTGCCGCGACGAGATCATCGATCAGCTCCGACAGCGTGTCGCGCGCGTTGCGCTGCGCCTCGAGCACCGTCGTCAGCGGATATGCACCTTCGGCGTACGCCTGCAGCGATCGCCGCGCGACTCGATTCGCCGTCTCGACCAGCAGCCGGTCGCGCGCCACTCGCGTCGACGATGCCTCGAGATCGCGACGCGCCTTCGCGATGAGCGCCGCGCTCTCGCGCTCGACGGCCGCGAGCTCGGCGCGTGCGCGATCCCGCTCGGCCTCCGCCACGGCAACTGCGCCCTTCCCCTGACCGAAGATGGGAAGTGGAACGGAGACTCCAAACGTCGGGAGCAGCCCTGTCTCGCCCCCGGTCGGATCGTGATTCTCCACGCCGGCTTGCAGGGCGAGCCCGCTCCAGATACTGCGGCGCTCCAGCGCAACCGCCTGTTCGGCAGACCGCAGATCGCGCTGGGCCGCCGCAACCCGGAGCGGAACACTGTCGCTCGCCCGACCCGATGTACCCGTGCTGGGAACATCGAGGCTGTCGGCGATCGCAATCATCGCCTCGCTCGTTGCGAGCCCGAGCGTCTGCTGCAGCCCGAGCACCGAGCTGATCGCGTCGGCGGAATCCGCCGACGCCACGTTGCGCGCGCGCCCCGCGTTGATGCTCGCCACATCGACATCCAGGTCGCTCGCGTCCCCTGCGCTCCGCCGAACCGATGCCACCGACAGGAGACTGTCCGCGTCGATCGCATTGCGCCGCGACAGAGCCGCCCGCGCGCGGCGCGCGGCCGCAATGGTGTACGACGTGTCGACATCCAGGCGAATCGCCGCACGCTCGAAGGCGAGCCTCAGCTGCGCCGCCTCGCTCGCCGAGCGGGCGGACGCGATCCGCAGCCCGCGAAGCGTGATGAAGTCGAGCGGAATGTCGACGATCGCATGGTACTGCGGCACCGACTTGCTGTACGAGGCGGCGAGCGTCGGATTGGAAAAGGCTCCGGCGGCGCGCACGCGCGCCAATGCGCCGCGCGACGTCGCGCTCGCGAGCGCCGCGCGGGATCCATGTTCCAGCGCGATCGACACGGCGCTGTCACGCGTGATCGAGGGTGGCACGGCGCCCCGCTGCGCGGCGATCGCCGGCGCGGCAATCCCCGACGCAGCCATCGCCGTCAGCATCGCCCCGCGGGTAAGCGCGCGCAGGCGCGGCTGTCGACGAATCGGCGGCATTGAGAGAACGATGCACCCGCTAGCTGTCCCGCCGATTACACCCACGCGTTACGGCGTCGCCAGGGGAGGGAAGTGCACGGTCACCCGGGTGCCACCGCCCGTGGGCGCCTCGATCAGGATGTGCGCGCCGTGCAGCTCGGCGATCCAGCGGCCGATTGCCAGGCCGAGCCCGGCGCCGAACGTCGCGCCGCGAACGGACTCTGCGCGGTAAAAGCGGTCGAACACATGCGCAATGTCCGCCTGGGCGATGCCGGCGCCGCGATCCTCGACGATGAGCGACGCGCCATCCGTGCTCGAGCGCACGACGATCGTCACCGCGCCGCCCTCGTTGGAAAACTTGACTGCGTTGTCGAGCAGAATGAGCGCGAGCTGTCTGAGCAGCGCCGCGTCGCCGAGGATCAGCGCCTCCTCGGCATCCTCGACCGAGAGCGTCACGGCGCGTCGAGACGCGATCCATCCGGCAGTCGCCACCGCGCC
>JBBSEY010000012.1:0-30293 GCA_038239265.1 Gemmatimonadales bacterium
CGGCGCCGAAGGCGGGAAACCACATCCAGTGTATGTGCAGATGCTCGCCCGCCTTTTCGAAAAAGTCCTCGATGCCGTAGCAGAACTTCGTGATCCCGACAGCGCAGACGCCTATTAGCAACCCGAGCACGGCGTACGCGGCGAGCGCCATCCCGCTCGGCTGCGCGAGCGGAGCGATGGCGAAGATGGGCGCGGTTCCGTTGAATGCGGCGCGAATCGACGTCGCGACGGCGGCGGCGAGGGCCACGGGAATGAGCGAGCGCGGACGATACTCGAAGAGCAGCAGCTCGACGGCGAGGAGCACGGCACTCACCGGGCTTCCAAAGGTCGCCGCCATACCGGCCGCCGCTCCGGCTGCGAGAAGCGTCTTGCGCTCGTCGGCAGTCACATGAACGACCTGACCCACGAGCGATCCAAGCGCGCCACCGGTCGCGATGATCGGGCCTTCGGCGCCGAACGGTCCGCCGGTGCCGATCGCGATCGCCGCGGAGATGGGCTTGAGAAAGAGAACGCGGGCGGGGATGCGGCTTTCTCCGTAGAGCACGCGCTCCATCACCTCCGGAATTCCGTGCCCGCGAATCGCTGCCGATCCGTAACGTGCCATCAGCCCCACGATGAGCGCACCACCGACAGGAATCGCGACGATGAGCAACGGGTTGTGCGTGCCGAAACGGGGTGCCGCAAATTCTGTTGACAGGCGATCGTAGAAGGTGGCGTTCGTGACGAGACCAATGAGCCGGATGAGCAGCTGTGCGGCCAGCGCTGCCCCGATTGCCACTGTCACGGCTGCGGCGCAAACGCCGATGATGCGTCGATCGAGCACCGAGTATTCCGGCGGCGCGCTGAATGCCGTGGGAAACTCGGCGGTGTTCTGCAGCACATCCTCGAGTCCGGGCGCCACCGGCACCGCTCCGGGCTCGATGGGTAGCTGTCTATCGGAGGGGTTTGTCACTTGGCCCGCTCTCGTGCCGCACCGTGGAAAATCCGCGGATCGTTGGTTGACATTTCAGTTAGTCGGAGTTGAGGGCATGACTATGTTCCGTCGGCCACTCAAGTGTCCTAAATCGTCCCCTGTCGTGGCCCAACCATGAATAGTATCATTGGGCACTCGATGATCGCCTGAAGTCCAGCTCTGCTCGCCACTCGCGCACTCTTCACATTTCGACCTCTCTCGCGCCTCATGAGCGTACGGCCACTTGTTGCGGAACCCCCGAGCACGCCTGCGCGTGTGATCCCGGTTGCGCCGCGCGTGAAATCGGCGCGGCGGGCCGAAGGGATGCGCGTATATCGAGCGCTTCGAGACGCGATCAACGAAGGGCGCCTGGCCCCGGACACGCGGCTCATCGAGGATCAGCTCGCGATCCAGTTTCGCGTGAGCCGAACGCCGATCCGCGACGCGATTCAGCGACTGCAGCAGGAAGGGTACGTCGTGACCCCCGATGGCTTTCGGCATGCGCGACCGGTCGTCGCCCCGCTCGTCGACAGCGATGCGGATGAGCTCTGCTCCCTCGTCGCCCTGCACGAGGGGCATGCGGCCGCGGCCGCTGCGCTGCTGCCGACGGAGCGCCGACTCGAGCTGGTCGCCGAGCTGATGGCGCTCAACGAGGCGATGCGCCGGGAGGGTGCGTCGCCGAGTCTTTCGCACGATCGGCTGCGCGACATCGACGCGGCCTTCCACCATGCGTGCACGCACGCGGCCGCGGGCCCTCGCCTTCTTGCCCTCCTCGATGTCATCAAGCCGCAGGCCGAGCGCTACAATCGCGTCTACGCAACCCTCCTCCTTCCCAAGCGCATCGCGGACGCGGTGGCGGAGCACGATGCGATCGTCCGCGCGCTCCGGGCGGGGGACGCGGAAGCGGCTCGCCGCGCCGTCGAGACGAACTACGGGCACGGCGCCGCTGAACTGACGCACGTCATCGACGCGCCGGCGTCGCGTGGGGAGCCGGCTCCGTCGCCTCGCCCGGCCCGGCTCTCGCTCGCCAGGAAGCGGAGCGACGCCCACTCGCGCCTCGAGGCGCAACACGCGCTCCCGGCGCCGTTCTACAACTCCGCGGTCGGCAGCTCGATCGGGCGGGCGCGGTGAAGGAGGAGCCAGTCCGCGTGCTCGGCGAGCGACTCGCAGCCGAGGTCGAAGAGCACGCGATTCGCATCCTGCGGATCGTGTTTCTTGGCGGCGCGTTCGAGCGCCGCGTCTGCGGCCTCGAAGAGCTCGCCCATTCGCTCGTACTGCTTTTGATGCTCCCCGAACGCGCGCACATTGGCGTACGCGTGCGCGAACGTCCCGATCAGCGCGGAGATACCGATCGCCGCGAGCATCCATTCGAGCTTGTCATCCTTGATCGCAAGCTGCGGCAGTCGCTGCATGATCGAGGGGCCACCGAGGTCGAGCGTCAGATAGAAGGCGAAGGCGACCGCGGCGCTCAGTACTCCGAGTGAAATCGTATCGCGCAGGGTGCGCTCCGTCGGCGCCTCGGCCTCGCCCGTCGCATGGCGGACCTCGTACAGCAGATGCGCGAGGAGTACGAGTGCCGCGAGCGCCGCGATGACGAGGAATACGGAATTCCCACCGGCAATGTCTGCGAGCCACTTGATCGTGGCGCCGAGGCTGAGCAGCACGAGCGCGCTACCGATCGTGCGCTGGCGGCGGCGGCGATCCCCGTCGCGCTTCCCTGCGCGATCATAGTAGGACCGTTGCCCATCTACCCACAGGCGTCGCACGGATCCGAAGTCGCCATGCTCGATCGCGGCCGTGCGCAGCGCGCAGACCCGCAGCACATCGCGAATCCAGCGGAGCTCACTTCGCTGCTTGCGAAGGTAGAAGTCCGACACCGCCTGTGGCAGTCCGCCGAGCCGCCAGAAGAATTGTACGCGCAGCCCTTCGGCGATCGCGCGGTAGTCCTGGAAGAGATCCTGACTCCGTCGCCATCGCGTGCGCAGATAGAAGAGATCAGCGACCGTGAGCATTAGCAGATAGCCAGCGAGATACATCCGCTTGGCATCTTCGGTCGTCGCGAGATTTCGGAGCAGCAGCGAGATCGTGGCGATTGCGATCATCGCGAAGAGCAGGAGCATCGTGCCGTAGATGCGCTTCTGATGCTTGATCGCGAGTGCATCGGCGATCGAGAAGATCGTGCGGATACTCGCGAGCGTGGCGGGCGCTTTCGGATCGCGCGCGGAAGGGGTCGCCTCACCGCTCGTCAAATACGCGGCGGAGGCGGCGACGTGACCACCGCTGTGGGCGCGGAAGCTCGCCCCCTCGAGATTGAGCCGGTCGCGATGCCTGAGAGTCGACAGGCTGCCGCGCAGGAATCGCTCACGGAGCGTGCTCGACGTGTTGTAGTGCGGGGGATACAGCCAATCCGCCGGTGCGGGGGCGGGGGCGGCAATGTCATCGGCGCGCCGCACGGGGATGTGATAGACGAGCCCGATCTGCGGGGCGTCGAGTGGCGCGTTCGAGATGTTGAAGGGATGCGGCGCGAGCGCGACGACGAGGCGCACCCAGTCGTCGGAGTCGAGCATCCCAGTGCGGCGGAAGGGCGACGATCTGCGCACTCCCTCCTGTGCCGCGCGGCGATTCGCCATCCCAGAGCGCGATGAGCACATCGCTGTTCCGGGCCACGAAGAGTCCCGCGAGCAGATACTGGTGGTCGCACGCAGCGCCGGGCGCGTCCGCCTCGGGATCGAGCTTGGGCGCGACGATGACACGCTCGATACGCGGATCGAGGAGCAGCTCGCGAAATTGATCGCGCGAACGGAGGTCCGCGAAATCGCATTCGTAGCTGTCCTGCGCAAGCGGGAGCACGGCGACCAGCCCTATTCCCTCCGCGAGTGCGATACGGGCCACGAGCCTGTCCGCGCCCTCCGCCAGCGACGACAGGAGCACGATCGGGGAGTTCGGCGCCTCCTTCTGCACCCGGGCAAAGAGCGTTCGAAGCTGCGCGGCGATCGCCTCCTCGTCGCCGGCTCGCAGCGCGCGATGGCCGGTGACGCCCAATACGATCGGGACGCGTCCATCGAACGCGGACGCGCCGGCGCCATCAGCGAGGAACTCGAGCGTGGAACGAGACGTGGCAGTCGGATCGGACATCGGACGCGAGGTCGTGGAGTTCGTGGGGGCAGATCATGCGGCCTCAGGGGCGCGCGCGCCAGTGTCCCGCGTTGCCCGGAGTGAGCCCGCTTGCGGCGAAGTTCCGCTGTTCCAAGCATAGCAGCGGGTTTCAGAACGTCGAAACGACCGCGCACTCGCACGCCGTTCGCCAAGGAACAATGCCGGACGCATCTGCTTCTGCTCCAATGATCTTCATCAGCTATCGGCGGGACGACAGCAGCGGGCACGTCGGCCGGCTCTACGATGCGTTGAGCGCGCACTTTGGACGCAACCGGCTCTTCTTCGACATCGATCACATTGCGCCCGGGCAGGACTTCGTGAGTGTGCTCGAAGAGTCGCTCAACCGGTCGTCGGTAATGATCGTGATGATGGGAAAGCGGTGGGCGGGAACGGGAAAGATCGGTGGGCGCCGCATCGATGATCCGGGCGACTTCGTGCGGCTCGAGGTCGCCTCGGGGCTGCACCGCGGCAGCGAGCTGCGTCTCATCCCCGCGCTCATACAGGGGGCGAAGATGCCCGGGCCGAATTCGCTCCCCGATGACCTCAAGGAGCTTTGGCGACGCAATGCGATCGAGATGAGCGATCTTCGCTGGCACGAGGATGTGGAGCGGCTGATCGCGAGCCTCGAGCGCGACATGACGACCGCGGCGCCGCTCAAGAGCGCGGCGGAGGAAGTGCGGAAGGCACGCGAGACGACGCTGGCTCCGGTGCTCGCGAAGAATCCCATGCTCACGTGGGGCGCCGCTGCTGCAGCGGCGATCGTGCTGCTGCTGCGAGCGCGCGCGACGTTCGCGCACAAGTCGCCGCCGGCGCCCGTTGCTCCTCCCGCCGCAGTGGTGCAGACGCGCAGCGCGGGAACGATCGTCGGCATCCCCACGGATGATCCACACGCGATGCCGTCGCATCTGACGCAAGCGGCGCAAACGGCGCTGGCCTCCGGGCGCAAGTGGCGCAGTGACGCCGTGCTCACCCAAGTCATCGCCGCGCCCGACAGCACGGGCGATGCATCGGAGTTCCACGTCCAGTACGCCTTCCGTTCGCCGACCGACGGCGCTGGCCTCGCGTTCGCCGCAGCCGCATCCGGGGATCCGACGTCGATGCGCCTTCCGGCCGTTCCCATGTCGACGATCCGCGCGCTGCCGGATTCGTTCGTCGACCTCCCCGTGGCGGTCGAAGCGGCTCGCCACAGCGGAATGTTCGGCTCGCTGCGCGAGGCGCGCCTCACCACGATCACGACGCGCGGCACGCCGCGGGTCGCATGGCGAATCAAGAGTGCGAGCGACGGAAGTCGCGCCTACCTCATCGACGCGACGACGGGAGTGGTGATCCCGCCGTCGGCCGCGCCGATCGTACCCCGTTCCCCCGTCCCGTCCGCTACCGCCGCTGCTGCCCCGGTCCCGCAGTCAGGAGGGAAGAAGCTCCTCAACAAGGTGAAGGGGTTGAAGGGACTCTTCCACTAAGGCGCCCGGCTAGTGGTTGGCTTGCATCAGGCGCCGAAGTGACGTCGAGATGCGCGGCTGCGCGGAGGAGGACGGCGGATCGAAGAAGCGCTCACCCGCGAAGGTTGTCGTGGGGAACGAGAAGGACGTCAGCGCCGAGCTCACTCCGGTCGTGGCTGGAAAGCCAAGTGTGAGCGTGGAGCTGTAGACCGCGGTGCTGCAGGTCGCGAGCTTCGCCGTGCCGATGATCGGATTTACCAGCCCCGCGATCGGCGTTCCGCACGCGCTTCCCGTGGATGTGAGCGATGCGCTGCCCGAGTGCGACGTCGCAAGGATCTGGAGGGTGTCGTTGGCGAGGAGCGAGCTTCCGAGCGACGAGCCATTCGCCAGAAATCCACTGATGAGCGCCGTGTGCACGAGCGAATCGCGGTACGCGACGATGAGAATTGCCGAATCGGACGCGGTACCGGAATGGTTGAGAACTTCTTCGAAGACGAAGCCTTTCCACTGCTCGGAGCCCGCAGCCGTCGTCACGGTGATCGCGGTGGGCGTGGCGCCGAATGCGGCCGCGAGCTCGAGATCCGAAAGCAACTCCACACGAAACTTGTAATTCGTGTCGCTCAGGCTCGTCGCCTTCGCCTGCGCATACAGCGTGTCGAAGTGTTGGGCGAGCGTCCCCGCCGTCGAGCCGCCTCCAGGCGGCCCCGTCGAGTCGCTGCCGCAGGCAGTGGTGACCGCGATGAGCACAACAGCCGCGGCAATGGAAAGGCGAGTGGAGAGACGCATGTACGTTAGACCCCCGAGACGTGAGTACGGGCGCGGCCGGGCAATGCCCTCGCGCCATGATCGCGAGAGCATTGCATGAGGTGCGCCTCGAGCTCGGAAGTCTACGGCGCCGCGCCGGACGATGATCGATCCGGCGCGTGAGCGGGCCGGTCTACGTGATGCGCGTCACCAAGGGTGCCGTGAGCGCTACCGCAGCGGGAGCTAGAGCGGTGTCAGCTGTTTGTGCAGCGTGTGCAGGAGCAGTTGTACGCGACGGCCGTTGCTCGCCGGGTCGACGATGCGCATCCCGTTTACGGTGGACGCCGTGAAGGAGAGGCGCGCCAGCGCTGGATCGACAGCTCCGGACGTCGTGAGCGTCAACGAGAGCGACGTCTGGAAGGTCGCGAGCGCGCACGAAGTGAAGAGCGAATGTTCGAATTGCGGATTGCGGAGCGAGGCGGACGGTGTGCTGCACGTCGTACCTACCGACACCACATGTGTCATGCCGCTCGCACTGTTCGGGGAGAGCGGGAGGGTGTCGTTCGTGATCACCCCTCCGCTATGTCCGCTGCCCGTGCTGTCGAAGAAGACGACGAGGACGGTATGCGCCGCAGCTTCTCGATAGGCAAGAAGAACGAATTCCGAATCCGCCGTGCCGCCCGGTGGAGTGAGCTCCACGAACTCAAAGCCCTTCCAGTGCTCGATGCCGTTTGCGGTCGTGACGTTGATGGTGGAGGGGGACGCGCCAAGTGCCGCCGGAATTTCGAGCAGCGTCGCGAGCTCGGCACGCGTCGAGTATCCGTTGGATCCGCTATCGCTGCGAGCAAAGGCGTCGACGTAGATCGAGTCGAAGCGCGAGGCGATAGCGGACGGCGTGTCGATATTGCTCGGGCCGGAGCTGTCACTGCAGGCAGCGGTCAATGCAACGGCGGCGAAGGCGGTCACGAGTCCGACGCGGGCGAAAAGGCGCATGCGAGAATATCCCTGGAAAATGTGAGCGCAAAGATTTCTCTTCATGGACTGTCACCGCTCTGCGCGGGTCACGGAGGATCCCCAGTCCGGACGCCGGCTCAGCTCCGGAAGAGCGCGCGCGAGCGGACGAATCGCACGAGCGCATAGAGTGCGATAGCCCCAGTGAGAACAGCGCCCAGACCGAACGGAATTCGGCATGCGAGGCCGCTCGCCGTCGACTCGACCCCGTCGTTCACGCTCCCCGTGCAGGCGCGTGGCCCCCCGCCGAACGCGATCCATCCGCCGATGACCGCCATCGCCGAGCAGAAGAGAAAGGTGAAGCCATGCCCCTCGCTCGTTGCGTTCCCACGGAGCTGTAGAAGTCGCAGCGCGGTGAGCGCGAAGATGAATGCCACGACGTATGCGATCGACGGCGGAGCATTGAGCCCGGGCTGCCGGGTCGCTGCCACCCACGCCACGAACAGGGCGGAAGCGGTGCACAGGGCCGCCGTCGTCAGATATGCGCGCCGCGACGACTGCGCGGCGTCGCGCTCGACTACAGGTAGCTCAGCCACGGGTCACGTCTCCGCTGTTTGAGCGCCGCAAACCACCGGCAGAGCGGATACATTGCAATCACGACGGCCGCCCACACCAGATAGACGATCGAGAGGGGATATCCCCAACCGGGTGGCGGTGCAAACGGATAGTGGCCGAGGTCGGGCGACTCGAACATCCAGTGCGCGCTCCCGTAGCGCGCGAGGCAGGTCGCGACCGCGAGCAGGTGTATGAGCGCGAAGTGCAGCACGTAGTAGAACATCGGGACCTTGCCGATGATCAGCGCCGGGCGCATCACGCGCGGAGTACCGCGATCCACCGCATACAGGAAGAGAAGCGAAGGTCCGAGCGTCATCAGCAGGAAGAGGAGCGACGGCGGATACTTCGTCACATTGAGAAACGACAGCACCGTGAACAGCGCGGATTTCTGTGTAGACCACCGGTTTGGATCGCCGTAGCCATTTGCCGATCGCAGGGCGATGAACGCCACCGTGAGCGCGATCCCCAATCGCAGCAGCAAGGCGCGCCGACGCCCCGCATCCCATGCGTACACCTGCCCGAGCGCAAAGCCGAGCGCCGTGACGCCGACCCAGGGGATGAGCGGATACGCCACGAACACGACGACGCGCGGCGTGTTCACGACGAATCCGGGCGAGTGGAGAACTGCCCAGATCGGATTCGCCGATTGCACGGAATCGAGCGCGTTGTGCGCGATGACGAGCACCGTGCCGAACACCGTCGCGATGATCGGCGGAAAGCGGACGAGGACCGAGAGGGTGATCATCGCCCAGCCGAGTGCCCAGAGGACGAGCAGAAGCGTGACGCGATAGTCGATGTTGAATTGATACGCGAAGCAGCGGACGACGACGAGCTCCAGAAAGATCAGCCATGCGCCACGCGTCGCCAGAAATCGCGACAGCGCGGCGCTCGACCGCTTCCGGAGCGAGAGATACGCGCCGGTGCCCGTGAGCAGGAAGAAAACGGGGGCGCAGAAGAAGGTGATCCAGCGCGTGAGAAAGACGGACGCCTTCGAGAGATCGACGGGATTTTGTCCGGGGATGCCGAAGAAGTCGCGCGTGTGATCGAGGGCCATCACGATCATGATCACCCCTCGCACGACATCGACGGACTCGATGCGGGGGCGCGCGCTTTCGCTGATCATTGCTGAATCCTGGTGAGCGAGGCGATCTCGGAGTAACGGTCGACTACGAGTGCGGAATACGCCGCGCGGGCGTGGATGTGGCAACAAGGCGCGGAGTCAGCGTAAAGTCAGATATCGCTGACATCGCACGCCGCGCCCTGGCGAGCCTCACGTCGCCGGGGGCGCCAGCTGAGCGCTTGGCGTCGACTTCGAGATCTTCTGCTCTTCCTCCGTCATGTCGACCGGAACGTCGGCGAAGAGCGGCGTGCTCAGGTAGCGCTCCCCGGTGTCCGGGAGCATGCACAACACCGTCGCACCCTTCGCCGCGCCCTTGCAGACTTCAATCGCGCCGGCGAAAGTGCCTCCGGACGACGTGCCGCAGAAGATTCCTTCCTTCTGGGCGAGCTCCTTGCTCCACTGCATCGCCTCCGGCCCCGTGACGGTGACGATGCGGCTGATCACTCCCATGTCCACCGCATCGGCGGCGAGCTTCGGTATGAAGTCCGGACTCCACCCCTGGAGCGGGTGCGGCTTCCACGCGGGGTGACTCGCCACCGCAGAGCCATCGGGTTGCCGCTCCTGTTTCCTGCCGCTCGTGAGCATCGGGGCGTCGGACGGCTCGCACACCACGATCTTCGTCTCCGGGCGCTCCGTCGCGAGCACGCGGGCCACTCCCTTGAGCGTACCGCCGGTGCCGAAGCCCGTCACGAAGTAGTCGAGAGACTCGCCCGCGAACGCATCGATGATCTCGCGTGCGGTCGTGCGCGAGTGCGTGTCTGCGTTCGCCTCGTTCGTGAACTGCCGCGTGAGGAACCAGCCGTGCGCCTCCGCGAGCTCGACGGCCTTCTTCACCATTCCCGTGCCCCGCTCCGCCGCCGGAGTGATGATCACCTTTGCCCCCAGAAAGCGCATGAGCTTGCGACGCTCGACGCTGAAGCTCTCCGCCATCGTCACCACGAGCGGATAGCCTTTTTGCGCGCACACCATCGCGAGCCCGATGCCGGTGTTTCCACTCGTCGCTTCGATCACCGTCTGCCCCGGCTTGAGCTTCCCCGTGCGCTCCGCATCCTCGATCACGCCGAGAGCGAGACGATCCTTGACTGAGCCGAGCGGGTTGCGGGCCTCGACCTTGACGAAGAGATGCACCCCCGGGGTGCCGAGCTTATTGATGCGAACGATCGGGGTGTTGCCTACGGTCTCGAGGATGTTGTCCAACTTGCGTGTCATGGGAACGCTCCGGAGGCGCGCCGTAGTGGTGAGCGGGAGATCGTTGGTATTCTGCTACCAATCGGACCGGTTGGGAAGCGGCCGGGGCACTGTTGATTCGCTCGCCCCACTGGTCCCGTTGCGTCGCCGGGATTGCCACGTGAACGACAAACGCCGATGCAAAAAAAGCATCGGCGTTTTCATAATCCCGAGTGTTGGGATCTAGCTGTGATTGGCCACCGCGATCGCGTCGATCGAGAAGAGCAGTCCGCGCGGCAGCTGCACGAGCGGCACCGTCCGCACCGGCGGCGTCACGGGAAAGAACTCCGCGAACAGAGTGTTCAACAGTGCAAACGCATTGGCTCGCCCACGTAGCAGGTGACCTTCACGACCCGGTCGAGACCACTCCCCGCATCCTCGAGCACCGCGCGCAGATTGGCGAACGCCTGGCGCGCCTGTGCGTCGAAGGAATCGCCCGCAACCTGCCCCGTCGCCGGATCGATGCCGGCCTGGCCCGCGGTGTAGATCGTATCGCCGACCCGAACGGCGTGCGTGTACGGCCCAAGGCGCGGAACGCGCGGGCTATCGATTACTTCGGATGGTAGAGCCATGCTCACAAGATGCCACCCGAACCCATCAGACGCTATCGAATCACAGCTTCGTATCGTCACGTTTTTTCGGGCACCGCTGCCATATTCCGGACGCGATCGACTAATTCGGAATATGGATGCCGTTGACAAGTCCATCGCCGCCGCGCTTCGAGCGCAGATAGTTGCCCAGCGTTGATCCGGTAAATCGCCTAAACTCGCGGGCGGCGTGACTTTGATCCGTGAACTCGTCGAACAGGTCGATAACTCCGCTTCGCGGATGCGCCCGGGTCCATAGTCTTTCTGCGCGCACAAGTGAGAAGAATGTCTTTGGCGACATGCCGATTTCCGCCGCGAAAAGCTGACGGAGACGACGAACACTCACGCCCAAATGCAGCGCTATTTGTCTCACCGATCGGACGGAATGGTGGCGGGCAAAGGTGACGATTCCGGACAGCGCGATCCGTCGACCGCTGTCCGCAATCGATTCAGCGGAGACCCAGCCTTCGGCAATGTCGCAACGTTCGTCGAATCCCCGCGAGCTCGCCAATTCGTCGAACAGCGTTTCCGCCGACGGGCCGATGAGCGATGCAAGAGCCAGGTCGGGACCCGTCAGGGCAGCCATTGGCGCGCCAAGAAGCGTGACGCAGCCGAGCGGTGTGAGCTGCATCAAGAACCAGTCTACATAGGGTCTATTTGCATGACGGTACGGAGCTGTGCGCGGGGTGAGGACGCTCATTGACGGAAGCGGAAGCAGCGGAGAAGCTACCGCCTCGCTTGTCGAATAGGCCGATCCGAAATGCGCGAAGATTTCGGGCTGAGCGTTGGGAAATACGACCATGCCGGCGCGGAAATCGATGTCGCGGCGTGCCATGAACGCGGTAATAAGAGGCCGAAGCGGAGGTGCAGGTTGTCTCCGCCAGAATGTCCGTCTAGAGCCCTTTCGCGTTTCCATTTCGTTCAAGACAGGCTCGACCACCGAAGTTATCCTTCCCGAATCTTTACGGGAGTGGTGCATGGCGAGGCAGCGTACAATAGGGCTGGTGGCGGTTCTAGTTGTAGCAACTACGACCGCTCGGTCTCTGGCACGAGTGTCTGCCGGCGGTACTCCTTCCACCCTCATCCCACTCGAAGATTTTGCTCGCGCTCCGCAATTCCAATCGGCGGCGGTTTCGCCTGACGGAGCGCGCATCGCGACGATCGAGATGCTGGATGGACGCGCTGCGATCTATGTCGGTGCGATCGGCACAGGAGAGCGGCATCTGGTCTATCGAGACGCAGACCGTTCGCTCAGTAACGTATCCTGGAGTCCGGATAGCCGCTTCCTGCTTACCCTACAGGATAACGGTGGCGACGAAGGCTATCATCTGCTCCGGCTCGACCCGATCGAAAATAGCAAGGCAGTCGACCTCACGCCGTTCAAGGGAGTCCAGACCGAATTGATCCGCACTAGCGGTCAGCGCAGCGGCGCCATCGCGATCAGCTTGAACAGACGCGATCCGCAGTATTCAGACGCGTACAGTCTTGACGTCGCGACGGGGGCGCTCGCGCCTCAAATCGAAAATCCGGGCACGTTCACCGAATATTTCGCTGGATCGAACGGGAAGGTCATGGCGGCCAGCGCCATCACTCCGACGGGCGAGCTCGAGATTTGGTCGGTTGAGGGCGGACCACTACGCTGGGCTCGGCGCTACGTTGCACCCGCAACAACGCGTTTCAAAGCACTCGCAATGAGTCCGGACGGATTGAGCTTGATTGCGAAAACCGACCAGGGCCGCTTGACGGAAAGGCTGATCGCCATACCCCTGGCGGGCGGAGTTCCAACCCTGCTTCCACCTGGAGCGCTCTGCGACCGCTTCGATGTGACCGATGTCATCATCGGTGCAACGGGTATCGACGGATCGACGTGCGCAAGTACGAGGACCGAGATCGACGCAACAGAGTCGTCGCTCGCATTGGCCGTTGCGGAAGTTCGGCGGCTGCGTGGCGACGATTCAAACATCTCGCTCGAAAGCCGCTCGTTGGATGGCCAAACCATCATCTTGTTTGCAGACAAGGGAGACCGCCCGGGCGCCTTCTTCCTCAAAGTCCCCCGACGTGGGGCACGACTTTACGCCGAGACCAGGCCATGGCTTGCAGACCGATCGCTTGCGATCCCTCGAGCTTATTGGGTTCGCGCGCGTGACGGACTCAAGTTGTTGACCTATGTGACGCATCCGCTGGTCCAGCAACGGCCAGGACCGACCGTGATAGCGATTCATGGTGGCCCGTGGAGCCGGGACACAGGCGGTTACGAGGGCGAAACGCAATTGCTCGCCAGCCGCGGATATACCGTCATTCAGATCAATTTCCGTGGTTCCACAGGGCTAGGCCGGCAGGTCTATGAGGGTGGGGTCGGCGAATTCGGCGGCAAAATGTCTGACGACATCGACGACGTGTTCCGCTGGGCGATCAAGAACAACATTGCCGATCGCAAACGAACTTGCGTGCTGGGTGGGTCATACGGCGGCTTTGCGACGCTGACTGCGCTGACCCGCAAGCACATTGGCTACCGCTGCGGCGTGGATTACGCAGGTGCGGTAGATCTCGAGACGTTAATGCGTGCCTTTCCGCCGTCGTGGAAGCCATTTCTACCCCGGTCGTGGTACAGGTTCGTCGGTGATCCCGCCGATCCCGTCAAAGCGCGGTTGATGCATGATCGCTCACCGCTCACTCACGTCGAACAGATTCGCGCGCCGCTTTTGATATTTCAGGGCGCCAACGACCCGCGGGTGACGCAGGCCCAATCTGACAAAATGGTCTGCTCTCTCCGTCGTCGCGGCATCGTGGTCGATTACCTGCTCGCGACGAACGAAGGACACAGCTTTGGAAATGAAGAAACCGGGCTTGCGGTCAATCGCGCGCTCGAACTTTTTCTAGCGAAGCAGCTCCACGGGAAAGCCCAGGCTGCCGTCGGCCAATCGACCGAGCAAGCACTGGAGACGATGCGAAAAGCTGGTGATTCCATCGATTGCCAAACAGCGAAATAAAAAACGTGAAGAGTGACTCTCGATAGACTGGAGCTTCCATTCGACTGGAGCGCGGGATAGACCCCACGGATATTGACCGACGCGCGGTCCCGTCCCTGGATTTGCGGTCTGCCATCCGTGAGCGTGGGTGTTCACCCTCAGCTGTGTGGGATGACCGGTGCGGGCGCTCCCGACGTACGGGAAGAACGTATTGTTCGTCCCGAGACGTACGGTCCACCGCACTCGCCTCCCAGTGTGAATATTGATCGCCAGAAATCGCTGTCGGCGTTGCCACTCGCCGCAACAACGAACTGGTCGAGAACCGGAAGAAGGGCCGCGATCCCGCTTTCGAGCTCGTACGACGCCACGAACCCGCCTGGGTGGCTGGCGCGACCGGCGTGACACGTCGCTCCCGTACGCGTTGGACCTTCCGCTTCACGCCTGAGCTCAGGAATACGCAAGCGAATCTGTGTGCGCGTAAGGTCAGGTTTATTGCGATTTTCCCGTGCGCGCCGAGATTGCGAGGACGGGTCCATTCCGGAGGTCAGTTACTTCGTCTTCCCGAACAGCACAGGAGATCGATATGAACCGTTTCTCGTTCATCGCGGGAGCAGTGATCATGCTCGTGTCTGCTCCGTTCCCGACTCTTCGGACGCAGTCATTCGAAGGGCGGCAGCTCCAGTTCGGCTTGATGGGCGGGTTCACGAAGCCGATCGGTGATCTGTCGCCCAGCACCACGCATGCGGGGAACGTTGGCGCACTCATGACGTTGGGCGCTCCGACATCCCGGCTGCGATTCCGGCTGGATGGGCAGTGGCAGCAGATCACCGGGAAGACGAACAGCGTCCCACAGTTGGCGTGCCCCAGTTGCTCCTTCAGCACGTATCGCCGGGACTTCCGCGTTCTCGACGCGACGGCGAACGCCGTTTACAGCGCCAAGCTTTCTGGAGCCGTCGGTCTGTACGCCATTGGTGGGGCTGGGGTGTACGACGTGCGTGGAACGGTCCTGGTCCATCAGGGAAGCTTGGTCGCGAGTGAGCGCACGGCCGCAACGCGATTGGGATTCAACGCGGGCGCGGGCATGAGCTTCCGCGTCGGACATCTCGCGACGTTCATCGAAGCCAGAGTCCATAGCCTCGTCGGCAGCCACGCCTACGAGAACGACGGCTTCGACGGAGCACTGCCGGGTGCGTTCCAGCTCGTGCCGGTGAGTGTCGGCATTATTTTCTAGCTCTCTCGGAAAGCTGTGGGTGGGTCCCGAGCGACGGCGGGGACAGCTAGCAACGCGGCCAAGCCGCCCGACTCGCGAGAGGGAGCCGCATGCGTGACGAGCACGTGCTACGGACGAGGTGGGATTCGAACCCACGGTACGCTATGAACGTACACACACTTTCCAGGCGTGCGCCTTAAACCACTCGGCCACCCGTCCCCACCAACACGCTTCCAATCACGCGTCGGCGCTCGACCTCTCGCGGCTTGAACCCCCGCGGACGCCAAGCGCCGAGTTGTCACGGACAGGGTGAGATTCGAACTCACGAAACGGTTGCCCGTTCTCCGGTTTTCGAGACCGGTGCCTTCAGCCACTCGGCCACCTGTCCAGGCAGCCGTAAAAGCTATTGGTCCACGAGAGGCGAGTCAACGGAAAGTGCCCGTCGCGCCGCGAACATCTCCTTGAGCAGCGCTCCGCACTCTTCTGCGCGCACGCCCCCTCGCACTTCCGGCCGATGATTGAGCACGGGATGCCGTAGCAGATCTTCCACCGACCCCGCCATCCCCGCCTTGTTGTCCCACGCGCCGAAGACGACGCCCTTCACGCGCGCCAGTACGCTCGCCCCCGCGCACATCGCACAGGGTTCCAGCGTCACGTACAACACGCAGTCGGTGAGACGCCACGTGCCGAGCGATGCGGCCGCCGCTCGCAACGCGAGCACCTCCGCGTGCGCGGTCGGATCCTGATCGCGCACCGTGCGATTCCCCGCCCTCGCGATGACCACGCCATCGTGCACCACGAGGGCGCCCACCGGCACCTCGCCCGCCGCTGCCGCCTCGCGCGCGACGAGGAGCGCCTCGGCAATCCAGCGCTCGTCGTCCTCCAGCCACATCTCGCTCAGATCGTCGCCGCAACAGCAGCTTCGTCCACCGCGGCGTCGTGCCCCACGACTTCGAAGCCGAGCGTCCCGTCGCCGGTGCGCGTGACACTCACGTGATCGCCATCCTTGAATCGTCCGTCCAGCACCGCCATCGCCAGCGGATTCTGTAGATAGCGCTGGATTGCGCGCTTGAGCGGACGCGCGCCGAACGCGGGATCGAATCCCTCTTCCGCCAACACGCGCTTCGCTTCGGGGGTGAGCTCGAGCGTGATCTTCCGGTCGCCGAGCAGCTTCTTCAGGCGCTCGAGCTGCAGATCGACGATGAACTCGATCTGGTCCATCGCGAGCGGATGGAAGATGATGATGTCGTCGACGCGATTGAGAAATTCCGGCTTGAAGTTGCGCCTGAGCTCCGCCATGACGTGCGTCTCCACCTCGGCCCAGTCTGCGGTGCCGCGCTCCAGGATGAACTGGCTTCCGATGTTCGACGTCATGATGATCACGGTGTTTCTGAAATCCACCGTACGACCCTGCGAATCGGTGAGGCGGCCATCGTCGAGAATCTGCAACAGCACGTTGAAGACATCGGGATGCGCCTTCTCGATCTCATCGAAGAGCACCACCGAATACGGACGACGGCGCACGGCCTCCGTGAGCTGCCCCCCCTCCTCGTAGCCGACGTAGCCCGGCGGCGCGCCGATGAGCCGGGCGACCGCGTGCTTCTCCATGTACTCCGACATGTCGATGCGTACGAGCGCCTGCTCCGAGTCGAAGAGGAAGTCCGCGAGCGCGCGCGCGGTCTCCGTCTTCCCCACACCCGTGGGGCCGAGGAAGATGAAGGAGCCGATCGGTCGATTCGGATCCTGCAGTCCGGCGCGCGATCGGCGCACGGCATCGGCCACGGCCTTCACCGCCTCACGCTGCCCGACTACGCGACGCGCCAGCTCATCCTCGAGCTTGATGAGCCGCTCGCGCTCCGTCTCCATCATCCGCGACAGCGGAATCCCCGTCCACCGCGACACGACGTCCGCAATGTCCTCGGCGTCGACCTCCTCCTTGAGAAAGCGGGTGCCGGAATTCTGCCGCTCCTTGATCGCGAGCTCCGCATCGCGCAGCTCGCCCTCGAGCTTCGGGATCTCGCCATAGGAAAGCTCCGCCGCGCGTCCGAGATCGCCCGTACGCTGCGCCTGCTCCACCTCCGTGCGCGCCTGGTCGATGTGCTGTTTGATCACGCTCAGCTTGCCGAGCGAGTCCTTTTCCGTCTGCCACTGCGCCTTCATTCCGCCCGCCTTCTCCTTGAGCTCAGCGAGCTCGCGCTCCAGCGTCTCCAGACGATCGCGCGACGCCGCGTCCTTCTCCTTCTTAAGCGCCTGTCGTTCGATCTCGAGCTGCATCACGCGCCGCTCGACCTCGTCGATCTCCTGGGGCAGCGAGTCGATCTCGATGCGCAGCCTCGACGCGGCCTCGTCGATGAGGTCGATCGCCTTGTCGGGGAGAAAGCGGTCGCCGATGTAGCGGTTGGATAGCGTCGCCGCGGCGATGATGGCCGAGTCGGTGATCCGCACACCGTGATGTACCTCGTAGCGCTCCTTGAGGCCACGCAGGATTGCGATCGTGTCGGGCACCGTAGGCTCGCCGACGTACACAGGCTGGAAGCGGCGCTCGAGAGCCGCATCCTTCTCGATGTGCTTGCGATACTCGTCGAGCGTCGTCGCGCCGACCACGCGCAGCTCGCCACGCGCGAGCATCGGCTTGAGCATGTTCCCGGCGTCCATCGACCCCTCGGCTGCCCCCGCTCCAACGAGCGTGTGCAGCTCGTCGATGAAGACCACGAATTTCCCTTCCGACGAGATGATCTCCTTGAGCAGCGACTTGAGACGCTCCTCGAACTCCCCCCGGAACTTGGCGCCCGCGACGAGGGCCGCGAGGTCGAGCGCGATCAGCTGCTTGCCGCGCAGAGATTCGGGCACGTCCCCGTTAATGATCCGCTGCGCCAGCCCTTCGACGATCGCCGTCTTCCCCACACCGGGCTCGCCGATGAGCACCGGGTTGTTCTTCGTGCGGCGCGAGAGCACCTGCACGACGCGCCGGATTTCCTCGTCGCGACCGATCACAGGGTCGAGCTTTCCCGCGCGGGCCGCGGCCGTCAGGTCGCGCGTGTACTTCTCCACCGCCTGATACTGGTTTTCCGGCGTCTGGTCCGTGACGCGATGGGAGCCGCGGATGCTCTGCAGCGCCTCCAACAGCGCAGCACGCGTCACACCGAGCTCTTCCAGAACGGACTTCGATTCCGTCCCCTTCGTCTCCGACAGCGCGAGCAGCAGATGCTCCGTCGACACGAACGCGTCCTTGAGCTTTCGCGCTTCCTCCCCGGCGTTGTCGAAGACCTTGTTCAGCTCACGCGAGAGGCTCGGCTGCGAGTCGGTCTGCCTGGGATAGCGGGCGGTTTCCTGCTGGATCCGGTCGCGGAGACGGTTCACGTCGACGCCGAGCTTGTTGAGCAGTGGGACGACGATCCCCTCCTCCTGCGCGAGCAGGGCGAGGAGCAGGTGTCCGTCATAGACGAGCGGATTTCCACTTTCCCGCGCGAGAGACAGACTCTCGTTGAATGCCTCGGCTGCCTTCACCGTGAGGCGATCAGCGTTCATCATGCGTAGGGCCTATATGCTAAAGTACATTATTAGATGGTGCCTAACTAGTTGCCGAACATAGAATTGCAATCGAATCTCCCAGGAAAGATGTCGTGCCGGAAGCGTGCGTTCAAGTGCTCTGGCGCATTGCTGTCGACGCGAGCATTTCGCCGCACCACGCTCCGCCAAGATGATACGCGGTTGACCACCGCGCTTCGTTCTCCTAGCCTTGCCGGCATGACACGCACGCGGGCACTCGCATCCGTCACCTCGATCGTCCTCTTCGCGCTCGGATGTGGAAGCTCACGCCAGGAGAGCCTCGGGATGCCCGACTCCACCTTCGTCTCGACGCTGAGCGAGCTCCGGCGCATCGAAACCGATACGACGCTGGACGTCACCATGCGAGATTCGACGCGCCGGATCATCCTCCGTCGCCACAAGGTCACGAGCGAAAAACTCGAGGCTGCCGCGAGGATCCTCGCCCTGTCGCCGACGCGGGCGAGCGATCTCTGGCGCCAGATCGAGAGCATCCCCCGCCAAAAACCGCCGAAGAGTCTTCCCCCCGGTGCGGCGCCGGACAACAACCATCCCGTCTCGCACTGAAAAGCGAATGCGCGACGACGTATACCCACGTCTTCGCGCATTCGGCACTCACTTGATCACGATCATTTTCTTGGCCACCGCGCGCCCCTCTACCTCGATCCGGTAGAGGTAGATACCCGAGGAGATCTCCTGGGAGCTGTTCAGATAATTGCCGTCCCAGAAAGCCGCGTAGCTCCCACAGTGTAATTGCAGATTCACGACCGGCCGGCCGGTCGCACCGTCTCCACCGAGGAGGACTGGAATGGCCACGAGCTGCGCGAGCACGTTGTAGATCCTCAGCGTGACGCGATAGCTGCGCCCCGACTCCGTGCAGACGGGAGGATCGCCAATGGTGAACGGGATGGTCGTGGCCGGGTTGAAGGGGTTGGGGTAATTCTGGCCTAGCTCGAACCCGGGGCTGCGCTCAGGGGGAGGCTTCGCAGTGTCCTGCGCCGCTCCCGCAGTCGGCACGAGCGCGCCAAGGGCGAGCACGAGCAACAGTGCGGCCCAGCGGTGCTTCATGTGCCTTCTCCATGCGGACGAATGACGGCGCTACGCGTTCTCCTTCCAGAGGTCCATAATCCACGTACCGACGCGAACTTAGACATGCGCCGGAAGAGTGTCAAGCAATTGGCACGCGAGCGCCCGCACGGGGCGCGCGGAGCTTCCGGGCTCATCGGGCGACGAGCGCACCCTGCTCCCACGCATCGAACGCGCGAAGCGGGCGACCGTCTGCCAGATGCTGCTGCAGGAACTCGCGAAGGAGCCGCTGGTGAGCCTTGGCGGCCCTGGCGTCACACGCGCCGTGGCGCCGCCCCTGCGTCCACTCGGCGATCGCGCGGCGCGCATCGCGCGGCAGGCGCCGGCCGCCGGGATAGAGCCTCGCACAGCGCTCGCAGAGCACCCCGCCAGCCGTGTGGCTGAAGGGGAGGTCGCCCTCGACGTCGATCGACGCGTGACACGAGGCGCAGCTGTCGATCGTTGGCGCAAACCCCAGCTCGGCTACGATGCGCCATGCACCGGAGAGCGTCGCCTCCATCGCCACCTCATCCTGCGCCGACGCGAGGTTGTCGAGGGCGTCGGCGACCACCTCGAACAGCGCCACCGACACATCGTCCGCGCCGCTGAAGCGCAGCACGAGCTCCGCGAGCGCCGACGCGCCGACGAAGCGTCCCATGTCTTCGCCGAGCTCCGCGCGCGATCGCGTGACGTCGAAGGCCGACAGCGTTTGCAGATCGCGACCCTCCTTGAGCACGAGCTGCGCCGCCCCCTCGGCAAAAAGGTCGAGCGCACTGCCGAAGCGGCTCTTCGAGCGACGCGCGCCACGCGCGAGCACCGACTGGAGCCCGGCATCGCGCGTCGCCAAACGCAGAATGCGGGAGGTCTCCGAGTAATCGAAGACGTGCAGCACGATGGCGTCCGTTTCGATCAGGGGCATACGGGAAAGCTACCCCGTACACCCCGTTTCGAGCTATTTGCGAATGCCGACCTTCGCGCCCACGAGGATCGTTCGGCGGGGGGACGCGTAGCCGAAGATCTGCTGATACTTTCGGTCGAACAGGTTGTCGACGCGGGCCGTGAGGACTACGTCCGGCGCGGCGTTGTCGCTTCGCCGGAGAATCCCGAGGTTCCCGGCGAGTGCGGCCACGATATACGACGGCAGCGTGACCGCTTTCGGGATGAAGGTGACCTCGTCCGAGAAATCCCGGTCATCCCGATCACCGATACTCGACAGCTCGAAATGCAGCGACGTCTCCGGGCGACGGAAGCTGTACGAGGCCAGCGCGCTCGCGAGATTCGTGGGGCGACGAAGCAATCGCGCGCCCGCGACGAAGCTGGCGGTGGCAGAGCTGTCGATACCGGCATCGGTGACGCGCGTCTTCGTGTACGTATATGACGCGGACAAGGTGAGTGGCGAAATCGGCACAACACGAAGCGTCACCTCCACGCCGCGCGACGTCGCCGCAGCGAGGTTGTAATAGTTCGGCGCTCCCTCGGCGACGACCCCGTTGTACTGGATCATGTCCCGGAAGCGCTGATCGAAGTACGTCGCGCCGATCGTTGCGCGCCCACGCGCGATCGTCTGCACGGCCCCCGCTTCCCAGCTACGCGATCGCTCAGGGCGCAGATCGGGATTCCCGGTGTCGAACGGCTGCGTAGCCGAGCTTTCCTCGAAGGTGGGCTCGCGGAACGCCGTGCCGAACGCCGCATGCACGCGTGTGGCCGTGGGAAGCTCGTACGACGCGCCAACGCGGAAGCTCGTGAAGTTGCCGAAGGTACTATTGTGATCGAGTCTGAGGCCGCCCGTGTAGTTCAGCTTCTCGAACGACGTGCCCGCGATCTGGGCGTACCCCGCGCTCACGGTTCGGTGCTGCGGATCGTTGCCCGTCGCGCGCTGATGCTGCGTCTCGTAGGAGCCGCCACCGGTGACCACCACACCGGGAACGATCGCGAAGTTCAGGCGCGCGTCGGCGCTCCGGCGATAGAGCCGCGTGCGCGTGTCGTAGGGAAAGCCGGTATCGTCGGGACCATCGAGACGGTTTTCCGAACGCACATCGGCATCCGTGGCGCCGAGCGATGCGCGCGCTTCGAGTCGACTCGTGAGGAAGCGTCCGGCATCGAGCGAGCCAATGAAGCGGCGCTCCGTGTGTGTCTGGTTGCTGTCGTCGGGAACGCCGTTGCTGTTCGTCGCGATGTGAACCCCCGCATCGATGTAGCGGAGCAAGAGGGCGACATCGGATCTCGCATCGGGGGTGAGGCGAAGGAGCCCGCTGTAGGTGCCGTTGCGCGCGGCGCTGTTGACGGCGTAAATGCCATCGGTATTGTGCTGCGCCGCGGCGAGCGACCAGCTCGCCCTGGCGTCGCCGCCGAGCGCGGAGACTTCACCCTCGCGCGTGCCGTACGTGCCCCCCTGTGCCCACGCACTCAATTGCGCAGGGCCGCGGCCGCGTCGCGTGAAGATCTGGATCACCCCCGCCACGGCGTTCGCGCCGTACAGCACGCTCGCCGGCCCGCGCACGATCTCGATGCGATCGATGTTGTCCGTCGTGAGGTTGGCGACGTCGATCGCGCCGCCGGGATCGTTGGCGACTACGCCGTCGACGAGCAGCTGCGTGTAGTTGCTCTGCCCCCCGCGTAGGAAGATCGATGTCTGCTGTCCGAAGGAGCCCCCCTGCACGACCGCCACCGCCGGGGTCTCGCGCAGTGCGTCGAGTACGGTGGTCACGCCGCGCGCGCGCAGATCATCACCCGTGATGACGGTGGTGCTCAGGGTCGCCGCGCCGGCCGCTGCCGGAAGGCGAGTCGCGGTTACGACGACCGGCGTGAGCGTGGTGGTGTCCGCAGTAGGGCCCTGCGCGTACGCGTGCAGCGAAGAAGCGGAGAGGAGTGCGCTCGCGAGCGCAGCGGATCGAAAGTATTTCACGGTGCCGGAGAGGGAGAACGGGAGGCGCGATTTCGCAGCGGCAGAAGTGCCGGAGCTCCAACCGCAGGATCGCGTGTGACGAGGAGCGGCCATTCGTAGACCGATTCCAGAACGCTGGCGCGCATGACGTCGGCGGGCGTCCCCGCCGCGGCAACGCGCCCGCGGTGCAACAGGATCATCGTGTCGGCGAAGCGCGCGACGAGGTTGAGCTGGTGGCTCACGAGCAGCACCGCCATCCCATCGCGCGCGAGCCGTGCGAGGAGCTCGAACATCGACATCTCGTGCGCGATGTCGAGGAAGGTCGTGGGCTCGTCGAGCACGAGCGCCTCCCCGCCCTGCGCGAGCGCGCGCGCGATGCGCACGCGCTGCCACTCGCCCCCCGAGAGCGCTTCGGTGCTTCGATGCGCGAACGCGGCGATCTCCGCGCGATCGAGCGCGCTCGCGACGGCGGCATCGGTGCGCAACGGCGCGGCCGCCCACGGCCCCTCGTACGGATGGCGCCCGAGCGCCACGTACTCCCACACAGGGAGCGGAAAGACGAGTGACTCGCGCTGCGACACGACGGCGACGCGCTGTGCGACCGCGCGCCGATCGAGCTGCGCGAGGTCGACGCCGCCGATCGATATCCTTCCACTCGACAGCGGTGTAAGGCGGAGGAGCGCTCGCACGAGTGTGCTTTTGCCGCTTCCATTGGGCCCCACTACCGCGGTCACGGCGCCGCGGGGCGCCACCAGCGTCACCGAGTCGACGGCCGCGACCTGCGCCTTCGGATACCTGATTACGACACGATCGTAGGCTATCACGCGAGCCTCCGCAGCTGCGCGAGGAAGAACGGCACACCGAGGAGCGCAGTGACCGCGCCAAGGGGCAGCTCCGCGGGGGGCCGCGCGAGTCGCGCGACGAGGTCCGCGGCGACGACGAGCCCCGCGCCGACGACCGCCGCGCCGGCAATGAGCGCGCGATGTCTGCGCACACCCATCGTCCGCACGAGATGCGGCACCACGAGCCCGACGAAGCCGATCAGCCCTGCGGCGGCAACGGTGGCCGCCGAGAGCAGCGCGGCGACGAGGAAGATGGAGCGGCTCGAGCGCGCCGCATCCACCCCGAGCGCGGCAGCGGATTCCTCGCCGAGTGCGAGGACGTCGATGTCGCGCGCGAACCAGAGAAGGATCCCGCCGCCGAGCGCGACGTACGCGGTGAGCCAGCCAACGGTGAGCCACCCGGCGTCCGCGACGGATCCCATCATCCACCAGAGCGCGTTGCGAATCGCATTGGGCGGCGCGTTCGAGAGCAGGACCATAATGGCCGCGTTCGCGAACGCACCGACGATCACGCCGGCCATGAGCAGCACGCGAGGATCGGCGCGGCCGCCGCTCGCGCGCGCCACGAGCAGCGCCACCGCAATCGCGAGCGCCGCGCCCGCGAAGGACGCGAGCGGGAGCACGAACGCGCCCGTGGCGCCGAGGGCGACCGCCGCCACCGCTCCAACGGCGGCACCGCCGCTCACGCCGAGCAGATACGGCTCGGCCAGCGCATTGCGAAGGGCGCCTTGCAGCGCGGCACCTGCCATCCCGAGCCCCGCGCCCACGAGCAGCGCGAGCACCGCTCGCGGAAGTCTGAGCGTGCGCACGATGGCAATGGTGACGGGGTCGCCGTGCCCCGCGATCGCATTCACGACTTCACGAGCAGTGAGCGGCACCGCGCCGTACGCGATCGCGGCGACGCCGAGCAGAAGCACCGCGAGCGCGACGGTCGTCCAGACGAGCGAGGCTCTGAGCGCTGCGCTCACAGCGCGATTCCCGGATGCAGCAGCCGCGCGATCGACGCCGCCGCCTCGCCGGCGCGCACGGATGGGCGCCCAACGAGATTCGTATCGATTACCAGGACGCGTCCCTCGCGCACCGCTCGCACACCCTGCCAGAGCGGACTTCCCATGAGCGACTTCTTTCCCTGCGCGCCCGCAAGGATCGCATAGGGATCCCGCTTGACGATGTCCTCGAGCGACACTTGTGGCGACGGCTCGGTACGATCGGCGTAGATGTTCGTGCCGCCGGCGATCGTGAGCAGCTCATCGAGAAAGCTCCCGGCGCCGATCGTGTAGATCGGCGAGTCCCAGACGTGCCAGAACACGGTGGGGCGATCGAGATGGAGCGTCGCGGCGCGCACGAGCGCGAGCGTCCGCTGCATCGTGTCGATCACGATCGCCGCGGCGGCTCCTTCACCCGTTGCGCGGCCCAGCTCCCGGCTCGCGCGCGCGAAGTCCGCGAGCCTGTCGGTGCGCAGCGCGATCACCTTCACGCCCGCGGCGCGGAGCTGCTCTGCCGCAACGCGATTTTCCGCGCTCGCGTACAGCACGACGAGATCCGGCCGGCGCGCGAGCACAGCTTCGACGTTCGGCCTCAGCCCGGGCCCGACATCGGCAACCGCGCGGGCGGCGTCGGGCCACACATCCCACGTCGTACGCGCGACGAGTCGCGAACCGGCGCCGAGCGCGAAGAGGAGCTCGGTGGTCGCAGGGTTGAGCGATGCGATGCGCGCGGGAGCGACGCTGGTACCCGAGTCGATGACAGCGCCGAAGTCATCGATATCGACGGTTGTGGCCGTCCGGCTCCTCTCGCCACACGCGACGAGCATGCTGCACGCGACGAGTGCTGCAACGAGAACGACTGAATGCGCGACGCGTGGAGCTGGACGCAAAAACGGGCACCTTTCTCTGCGGAGAAGGTGCCCGGCTGCGATGGAGCGTACGGATGCACGCGTCAATCGCCACCAGCCCTTGCTCCGAGGGACTGAACGTGTGGCGCGGACGCGAGGCGTCTCCTGGCTTCGGGACATGCGCTCGCCTTCCCGGCCAATGCCAGTGGCTCCCGAGCGCTCGACTTTCCCGTTACAGTGGCGGGACCGCGCCGGACTCACACCGGCTTCCGTGACCCGTATCCGCGAATCGACTTCTGCGATCGAAGCTACGAGGCGGTATTCGGCGAGTCAAGCGTGGGTGTGCGGAGCACGTTCGCGAGCGCGCGTTTGAGCTCACCGCGTCGCTGCTCGTACGCGGCTCGCGCGCTCGGATCCTTCACCTCCTCTCGCTCGAACTCCGCATCGAGCGATGCGATGGCGCGCGCGAGCGTCTCCGTCTCGCTCGGCGCCGCGGATCTCGCCACGGCCACGCGCGCGCCGCCGCGCGACCGCGCGCGCGCCCACCACGCGCCGAGCCCCGCCGCCATGAGCACCGCGAGCGCGCCGGCGATCTGCCAATACACGCGTACGTTCTCAGCGGCCACGATCACCGGCACGCGCACCTCGATCGACGATCCCTTCGGCGCGTCGGCGCCGAGGTAGCGCTGGAACATGCGGCGCTCGATGGTCGCAGGCTGCTGCGGCTTGATCGTCGCGCCGCGTGCCTCCGCCCTCGGCTCCTCGAGCAGCACCTCGAGCACCGTCGTCGAATCTTCCACCGGGAGATGCATCGGAAACGAGGACTGCGGTACGACGTACGAGAACGAGAGCTGCTTGAGCCCAGGCGCGAACGGCGCCGTTACGTGCACGCGTCCATTGACCGAGGTGATGGCGTCTGGGGAGACATCGCTCTCCCCCACCTGGATCTTCGTCACACCGGGGGGGGTTGGAGCGGTGAATGTGGGATGCGCGTCATCCGGCGAGATGAGCGTCTGGTCGCTCTCGTTCGCGATCTCGTATGCCTCGACGATCTCGCGCGTGCCGTTCACGCTCGGCGACGACACAATAATGTGGCGCCCCTTGATCGCGAGCGGAAAATGAATCGAGGTGGTGTCGAAGACCACGATCGCGGCGTCGTCGCCTGTCGTTCGCCCGGCCGCGAGCGGGCGGGAGAAGTAGGCGATCCCGTCGTAGGACGCGGATACGAAGTACACCGCGTCGGTCTTTCCCGTGCGCGTGTACCGAAAGCGAAAGCGGCCGTCGGCGGCGGTGCGCATCGAATCGATCGGGCCTGCGGAATCGGAGCCCACGCGATGGATCGTCACCCACACATCGCCGACCGGGCCCAGGGCTCTGAGGCGCGGTCGAGAGACGCGGCCGTCGACTTCGCTCCGATACCCCGGCGATAGCGAGTCGACGACCGCGACTCCCTGTGCCGGCATCTTGCGCGGCAGTACGGTGGTAGCGACCGCGAGGAGCACGGCGGCGCGGCACATCACGCGCGAAGGGCGGCCGCTCCGCGCGACCGCCCCCACTCCTTTTCTCAGCCCCCGAGGCACGCCCATCACAAATTGAATTTTCCGAAGTCTTCCGGCCGCATCTTCTCCAGATACTCCTTGAGCGACTCCGCACCGATGTCGCGCGGCTCCTCCGGAATCATTGGCGTCTCGTCGCCCCCGTCATCATCGCTCGTGCCGCCGATCTCCGCATCCTCCACCTCGATCGCGGTGAGCAGCGATTCCTGCGCGAAGATGGGCGCCGAGAAGCGGAGCGCGATCGCAATGCTGTCCGACGGACGCGCGTCGATCTGAACGAGATCCTCGCCGCGCAGGAGATGGAGCTCGGCAAAGTACGTGTTGTCCTGCACCTTGGTGATCTGCACGCGGTGAAGCACGGCGCCCATCCCCGTGATCAGCCGCTTGCAGAGATCGTGCGTGAGCGGGCGCGGGGGGCGGATGTGATTCATCTCCATCACGATGCTCTCCGCCTCCGGCTGTCCGATCCAGATCGGGAGCAGCCGGTCCCCGCCCTTCTCCTGCAGGATCACCACGTACGAGCTCGACACGCTGTCGAGCCCGAGTCGCGCCACGCTCACTTCGATCATCTGATCTCCCGCTCAAGGCCGTTCGCGCCACTACGGCACCGCGCTATGCCGCAATCACGTGCCCATGTCCCACGACGCAAGATACTTCTGCTGCGCGGGTGTCAGGATGTCCACGTTCGAGCCCATAGCCTGCAGCTTGAGTCGCGCGATCTCGCGATCGACGGCCTCGGGCACACGATGCACTTCGTTCGAGAGCGACGTGCGCTCCTTCACGAGATACTCCGCGCCAAGCGATTGGTTCGCGAAGCTCATGTCCATCACGCTCGCCGGATGACCCTCGGCCGCCGCGAGATTGATGAGGCGTCCTTCGCCCAGCAGGAACACGCGCTTCTTGCCGATGACGTACTCCTCCACGAACGGCCGTACGTCGCGCTTCTTGCCGCCCGCGAGCTTGTCGAGCGCCTCGATGTCGATCTCGACGTTGAAGTGTCCCGAGTTCGAGATCACGGCGCCATCCTTCATCGCCGAGAAGTGCTCGCTGCGAAGCACCCCGATGTTGCCGGTAAGGGTGCAGAAGATGTCGCCGATCGGCGCCGCGTCTTCCATTGTCATTACGCGGTAGCCGTCCATCACGGCCTCGAGCCCCTTGAGCGGATCGATCTCGGTCACGATGACGTTCGCGCCGAGCCCGCGCGCGCGCGAGGCCACACCGCGTCCGCACCAGCCGTAGCCCGCGACCACGAAGGTCGAGCCCGCGAGAAGGAGATTCGTCGCGCGGATGATTCCGTCGATCGTCGACTGCCCGGTGCCGTAGCGATTATCGAAGAGGTGCTTCGTGAACGAATCGTTCACGGAAATTACGGGGAAGCGGAGAATCCCTTCCTTGGCCATCGCCTTGAGGCGGATGACACCGGTGGTGGTCTCTTCGGTGCTGCCGATGACCTTGTCGAGGAGCGCCTTTCGCGACTTCGCGTCCAACCCTTCCACCCAGTTGCGCACCGCGGGTGGCAGATCGTCGAGGCGGCCGAGCGCGATCATGTGCAGCGCCCCAACGACATCGGCGCCATCATCCATCGTGATGTCGGGGCCGTGCGCGATCGCGGCGCGGATGTGCTCGTAGTACGTCTCGTTGTCCTCGCCCTTGATCGCGAAGACCTTGATCCCGTGATCCTTCACCATGTGCGCTGCGACGTCGTCCTGGGTCGACAGCGGATTCGAGGCGCACAGCGCGACATCCGCGCCACCCGCCTTGAGCGTGATCATGAGGTTTGCCGTCTCGGCCGTCACGTGGAGGCACGCCGACATTTTCAGACCGGTGAACGGCTTCTCCTTCGTGAAGCGCTCCTTCACCTGCCGCAGCACCTGCATCGAGCGCTCGGCCCACTCGGTGCGCCGGCGTCCGTCCTCGGCGAGGCCGAGATCCTTGACGTCGTATGCCGCTTCGGCAGAATCCTTCGTGATCGTAGCCATCAGTGAGTCCGGGTAAGAGTCAGAACTGCCGTGTTAAACGCGCGAGTTCTCCGCGGCAGTGCGCAGATCATCGACGCGATCGGTGCGCTCCCACGTGAAGAATGAAAGAGACTTTCCACCGGCCTTCTCCGTCACTGGGGCGCGTCCGAAGTGTCCGCCCGAGGCGGTGCGACGATAGATCGGCGAGCGAAGACCGAGTGCCTTGATGATGCCGCGCGGGCTGAGGTCGAAGACCTCGCGGATCGAATGGCGAATCCGGTCTTCGGAAATCGAGCAGGTGTTGAAGGTGTCGACCATGATGCTCACAGGCTCGACGACGCCGATCGCATAGGCGAGCTGTACCTCGCAGCGCTTCGCGAAGCCCGCCGCGACGATGTTCTTGGCGACCCAGCGCGCGGCGTAGGCGGCGGAACGATCGACCTTCGAGGGATCCTTGCCGCTGAAGGCACCGCCGCCGTGCCGAGCGGCGCCGCCGTACGTGTCGACGATGATCTTGCGCCCCGTGAGCCCCGCGTCGCCCTGCGGTCCACCGACGACGAAGCGGCCGGTGGGGTTGATCCAGTATTTCACATCGCCCGCGAGCAATTCGGGCGGGATGGCGCGCTCGATCACTTCCGAAATGATGGATGCACGCAGCTCGTCATTCGAGACGGTCTCGGCGTGCTGCGTCGACACGACGACCGTGCCGACGCGAACGGGCTTGCCGTCCTCGTACTCCACCGTCACCTGCGCCTTGCCGTCGGGGCGCAGCCACGGCAGCGCGCCGGATTTGCGGCGCTCGGCGAGCGTCTGGGTGAGGCGATGCGCGAGCTGAATCGGCATCGGCATGAGCTCGGGCGTTTCATCCGACGCGTAGCCGAACATCATCCCCTGATCGCCCGCGCCGCCCGTGTCCACACCCTGCGCGATGTCGGGCGACTGGCGATCGATGGTGCTCAGCACCGCGCACGTCTTTCCATCGAAGCCGAAGCTCGCGTCGTTGTATCCGATCGAGGAAATGGTGCCGCGCACGATATCGGGGATCGAGACGTACGTGTTCGTGGTGATCTCGCCGGCGACGCACGCGAGCCCCGTCGTGACGAGCGTTTCGCACGCCACGCGCGCCTCGGGATCCGCCGCGAGGATCGCATCGAGCACGGAATCGGAGATCTGATCCGCGATCTTGTCGGGGTGACCTTCGGTCACCGACTCGGATGTAAAAACGAAGCTGTTCATTGGGATCGGCGAGGGTACGTGCGCATGCGGGCCGAGGCGCGGTATCAACGCCTTCGAGTCGAGGCAGTCGAGGTGAATTTTACCCGGTTCACATCACGTGGGGCAAGCCGTCGAGCAGCTCGGCGACCTCACCAAATGTCTCTGTGAAGGCGCTGAGAATGATGGCTTCGGAGGCCGCAGCCGTGCGTGAATCCATCGCCTTCTCCACACTTGCGGCGGCGATCGTGGCCGTCGTGCCGCGCACGAGGCGTTTGAGCAGCGTTACCGAGCGCGGCGACACACTCATGCTGCGCACTCCGAGGCCGATCAGCGCGAACGCGGTGAGCGGCTGCGACGCCATCTCGCCGCACACTGTGACCTCGATTCCATTCGCGGCGCCGACCTTCACCGTGTTTTGAATGA
>JBBSEY010000013.1:0-30183 GCA_038239265.1 Gemmatimonadales bacterium
AGACGGCGTACTACTGCCCGGCATCGCAAAGCGATGTCTCGGTCTACAAGAATCTCCTCTTCGTGTCCGGCGAAGGACTCACGGGACGCGTCGATTGCGGCGCCGAGGGCGTGAAGGACACGGTCAGCAAGGATCGCCTCCGCGGCCTTCGCATCTTCGACATCACCGACATTGCGAATCCGAAGAACGTCGGCAACGTGCAGACCTGCCGCGGCTCGCACACGCACACGGTGCTCGTCGACCCAAAGGATCCGGACAACGTCTATGTCTACATCTCGGGCTCATCGCAGGTCCGTTCGCCGAACGAACTCGCCGGCTGCGTCGCGGCGGCGCCGAGCAAGGATCCCAATTCGGCGCTCTTCCGCATCGAGGTGATCAAGGTGCCGCTCGCGCATCCCGAGCAGGCTGCGATCGTGAGCTCACCGCGCATCTTCAGCGATCTCGTGAAGCCGGCGAGCCATGGCGCGTCGAAGCAGGACTCGCTTGCCAATGCGAAGGCCGCCGCGGACGCGCGCGCGCACGGCGCCTTCACTGCCTTCGTTTTCGGCGACGAGATGGTGCTTCCGACCCCCTTCGTCGATGGCCAGTTGAAGGAAGTGGTGGCGGCGCGCGGCGGCACCGGCGCTCCGACGCACGAGGACAGCGCGAAGCTGCGCGAGGCTTTCCCGACGATCATCGCGAACATGCTCACGCCACCCGGCACCGACCCGAACGCCGGGCCCACCCAGTGTCATGACATCACCGTCTTTCCGGCCATCGGCATGGCGGGAGGCGCGTGCGAGGGCTACGGACTTCTACTCGACATTCGGGATCCCGCGCATCCAGTGCGCATCGGCGCTGCGGCGGATTCGAACTTCTCCTACTGGCACTCGGCCACGTTCAACAACGACGGGACCAAGGTGCTGTTCAGCGACGAATGGGGCGGCGGCAGCCAGGCGAAGTGCCGCATCACCGACAAGAAGGAATGGGGCGCTGACGCGCTCTTCACGATCGTCGACGGCAAGATGCACTTTCAGAACTACTACAAGATGCCCGCGCCACAGACGAAGTTCGAGAACTGCGTGGCCCACAACGGCTCGCTCGTGCCGATTCCGGGACGCGACGTGATGATCCAGGCATGGTATCAGGGCGGCATATCGCTTTTCGACTGGACGGATGCGGCGCACCCGCAGGAGATCGGATTCTTCGATCGCGGACCGGTGGATTCTACGCGCCTCGTGCTCAGCGGATCCTGGTCCGTGTACTGGTACAACGGCGTGATGGTGAGCTCGGAGATCACGCGCGGGCTGGACATCGTGGAGCTCGTTCCCAGCGCCTTCATCTCCGAGAACGAGATCGATGCGGCGAAGACGGTGAAGTGGGATTATCTTAACACGCAGGGGCAGCGAAAGATCGTGTGGCCGCCGAGCTTCGCGCTGGCGCGCTCGTATCTCGATCAGCTGGAGCGCTCACACGGATTGGCCGCGGACAGGATCGCCGCCGATCGCGCGGCACTCGCGAGTGCGGAGAAGGCCGCGGGCGCCGCGCGCGGCACGGCGTTGGCCCAACTCGGAACGAAGATCGACGGCGATGCTGGTGGATCGAGCGACGGCGCGAAGATGCGAAAGCTGTCCGAAGCGGTGAAGGCGCTGGCGGCCGCGCAGTAGCTTGTGTCCGCAGGAGCGCTTCGTCTAGGCGAAGCGCTTCTGCGACCGCGCGCGCGCCTTGCGCTCCTCCTCCTCGCGAGTGCGGGGAGCGGCGTTGGTCTCGAGCGAGTGCCGCAGAGTGCGGGCGGCGGCGGTGACGTTTTCCACCGCCAGCTCGAACGCAACCTCGTTCGCGCGCGATGGGCGCGTCGTGCCGCTCAGCTTTCGCACGAACTGGAGCGCGGACGCGCGCACTTCATCATCGGTGGCTGGAGGCTCGAAGTTCGCCAGCGTCTTGATGTTTCTGCACATGATGATTTCTCCTTGGGGCCTGCGACTCAAAGCCGCTGCGCGACCGCGAGAATGTTTCCCTCGGTGTCCTTGAACCACGCGCTCTTTACGCCTTCTCCCGTTGCAATGCTGTTCACGGTTGAATATCCCGGCGTATCGTACTCCTCGAACACCACGCCGCGCTTCTTCAATTCGGCTACCTCGGCCTCAATATCCGGCACGTCCCAGTAGGCAGTGCTCGCTCTGTTCGTTCCGGCACCTGCGGACTCATAGGCGAAGAATCTGGTCCCCTTCCCCGACTCGTACATGCAGCCGACATCGGAGCTCTCGAGCGCACGAAAGCCGAGTGTGCCCTCGTAGAATTTTCTGGCGCGGACAAGATCGGAGACCGGAACGTAGGCTATGATCGGCGACTGACTCAGCACCGTTATACTCCCTGAAATAGACGTGCGCCCATTCATTGCAAACGCAGGGCCGCCATGCGCGTTGCGCGGCGCGCCTGCACACCGACTTTGCAACATCGCTCTTAGTCGAATTCCCCGGAGGTTCGTTCGCATGAAGCAGCTCATTTGCTCGGCTCTCGTTCTCGGCGGCGCGCTTTCTCTCGCTGCGGCCCGTCCGCACGCCGCGCCGAATCCGTGGACCATCGTCGTCGGGAACGGACCCTACGCGGGCACCTACCAGGCGAAGGCGGATGAGGTCATCTGCCTGAACGCCAAAGGCCAGAAGTTCTTTGCGGCATCGTTCCGTGATTTTACTGCGAACAGTGCCCGGGCTCTTGGCGAGGGCGGCATCAAAGTCGACAATCCGGATGTCGCTGGACCGAAGAAGGGAGACCTGCACGTCGCGTTCGGCGACGATAAAAAGCGCTCCATTGCCTACGATGTGTATAGCGTGCCTATCGCCTTTGCGATGAAGGGGAAGAGCGCGGAGCTCTCCGGCGAAGGAAAAACGAAGGACGGCGTGCTGCTCAAGATCGCGGCGACCTGCAACGACATCACGACGATGTGAAAATGATGCGGGAGGTGGTCGGGTCGCGCGATGCTCTACCGCAATAAGTTACGGAATGCGCTCGACCTGAATGTACATCACGTACTGCCCCTGCAAATCCGGCCCCTGACCGTCGATCAGCGGAATCTCGATCGTGCCATAGGGCATCCCCGCATTCACCGCTCTGGCGGTTCCCGCGGTTGTACTGCTGCCTCCGGACGCGCCCAGGTCAGTCACCATGCGCTGCAGGTCGTTGAGAGCGGCGGCGGCGCGGGTCGCCGCATCGGCTGTCGATGCGGGCGCACCGGCCAGCCTCTGGAGCGACGTCTCGATGATCTCTCGCGTGATGACGACCGCTCGCCGGGGTAGTACCGCGAAACCACCCACGTTTCGCATGCCGAGCGGGCGATCGAACGGAGTAATGCCAAACATCGCGCCCACCTGCAGCAGCATCGTCTGGAATCCTGTTGCGGCGGCGGCCGCAACGCCTCCCGGCGCTCCCGGCACTCCAGCGGGGAGTACGACGCCGAGCTGGTTCCCGCCCAGCATTTCCTGCACGCCGACATCGGTCCAAATGGTGTGCGCGTCGGCCAGCTCACGCTGAAACCACTGATCGTATGCGGTGTTGCCGCCGTCCCATTCCCAGATCGTGGGCAGAATGATCACGGCGTCCTGCCCGTTCGTCAGCGTTCCGTCCCAGATGAGAAAGGGAAAGCCGTCGCGTGAGGGCTCTGCACGCTGCACCGACGGATCGCCGCCGCTCGGGTAGGCGTCGCCAGCCCTGAATCCCCCCGCTGAGCTCCACGATCCGCCCTTGATTCTTCCCGCATGATTGGTGACATCGCCGATGACACTGGTGCGGCGCAGATCGCGATCGAGCAGTGTGCCGGTGTGACGATCGTAGTGAAACATCGTGAACGCGCCATAGACCTCGTCGCCCTGCCCGTCGCGCGAGAGGATGTCGTCCTTCGTCTCGTGCAGCACCCGAAAGCCGTTCCCGACGATGCGATAGCGCCCACTCGTCGAGATCGGCGCGATGACGAGACGTGCCTTGCTGAACGCCGACGCTTCGGTGCTCGTTGGACCGGGCATGTAGAAGGTGCCGACTGTCCATTCATGATCTCCTGCGGAGACATTGCTGACCGTGTACGTCGTACCCGAGACGGAAACTCCGGTGTTCTGAATGCCGGATCCCCAGAGTTGATAAAACGATGCGCCTGGCACCGCCTGCCATGAGAGCGTCACCGTGCCCGCGCCGCTCGGCGTCGCCGCGAAGCCGGACGGATTCACGGGCACGGGGTGCGAGACGTCAGAGCGCGACAGGCGCGGTGCGGCGCCCGCAGGGGGAACTGTGGCGATCGGCGTGCTTGTCGGAGGAGCAAGTGTGGGCGCGGCCGCGGCCCCTGGCACGAAGCGCTCCGGAGCCATCTGCGCCGGCGGAAGCTGCACGGGCGTCACGGCGGCTGGGAGCGGAGCGGATGCAACGGCCATTGATGCGAGCGCATCGCACCCTTTCGGATTGTTAGTACCGCGCGCCCCGATCACGGGAAGCTCGATCGATGCACGGAACGCGAGCCCCGGCATCTGCGCCTTCGGGGGCAACGCGCGAGCGGGATACTGCACGGTGATGTTGATCGTCGTGCCCACCGCCGCCGCCTGGCACGCGCACACCTTCCAGTTGTTCGGTGTATCGTACACGCCGACGGCAGCATCGCTGCGCTTTCCCGTCGCAACCCAGTCGAAGTTCGCCAGCCCGACGCGCTGGCCTACCAGGTTTCGGGGAATATCCTTGGCGGATGCATCGAACAGATCGATGTACACGGCCTGACAGCTTCCGACCGCCACGACATTGGAGCTCGGATATATCTCAACGCGCCATGGAATTTTCTCCCCGCTCACGAGCGTGAGCGTCGTCGGCGGCCGCGTACCTTGCGCCTTCACCCGAGGACCAGGCAGAACGAGGGCAACGGCGACGAACAGCCGAACTGTGAGTCGGTACATGCGATCTCCATATCGGACGGGGGGCATCGCGTTGTTACGTGTGTTGGCGTTCCAATGAGAAACGCACGCACGCAGCCCGATTCTCACGCAGGCATGGTTGTTCGCATCGAGCGCGCACCGCAAGGCTCAATCAGTGGCGATCGTCTCGAGCTCTTCCCACCGCGCGAGCTGTTTTGCGATGGTACCTTCGATGGCTGCCACCCGCGCCTTCGCCGCACTCACCGCCGCACCATCGCGGAGCAGTGCGGGCTCCGCCAGCGCAGCGTACGCCGATTCGCGCTCGCGCTCGAGCGCGTCGATCGCAACCGGCAGCGCAGCGAGCTCGGTCGTTTCCTTGAGCGTAAGCCTGCGCTTCTTCTCGCCACGACCGCCCTTCGTCGCAGCCGTTTTCGCGGCGCTCGGCGCCGTCGCAGCTTTCGCAGGCGCCGGCGATTCACTCGCGGCCCCACGCTGCCGCACCCAGTCCGTGTACCCGCCCACGTATTCGCCCACGCGTCCCTTCCCCTCGAGCACCAACGTGCTGGTCACGACGTGATCGAGAAATTCGCGGTCGTGGCTGACGACGAGCAGCGTCCCCGAGAAGTCGAGCAGGAGCTCTTCCAGCAGATCTAGCGTCTCGATGTCGAGATCGTTCGTTGGCTCGTCGAGCACCAGCACATTGAACGAGCGCGTAAACAAGCGCGCGAGCAAAAGCCGGTTCCGCTCGCCTCCCGAGAGCGCGCGCACCGGCGTCCGCGCGCGATCCGGGGGAAAGAGAAAGTCCTGCAGGTAGCCGAGAACGTGCTTTCGGTTCGCCCCGATCTCCACGAACTCCGCGCCGTCCGCGATGCTCTCGAACACGGTGCGCTCTGGGTCGAGCTCCTCGCGCAGCTGATCGAAGTACGCGATCTCGAGATTGGTGCCTAGTCGTATCGTGCCGCTATCCGGCGCAAGCTCGCCCAGGAGGAGCCGAAGCAGCGTCGTCTTCCCCGAACCGTTGGCGCCGATGAGTCCGACGCGATCACCGCGCGTGATCGTCGTCGAGAAGTCGACGATGATCGGCTTGCTCCCCCGCGCGAAGCTCACCCCCTTCGCCTCCGCCACGAGCCGCCCCGAGCGCTCGGCCTCCTGCGTCTGCAGCCTCACCGTTCCGGTGCGCTCGCGTCGCTCCCCCCACTCCACACGCAGCGCCTCGAGCGAGCGCACGCGCCCCTCGTTCCGCGTGCGGCGCGCCTGGATTCCCGTGCGAATCCACACCTCTTCCTTCGCGAGCTTCTTGTCGAATTCCTGCCACTCGCGGGCCTCGGCCGCGAGCGACGCCTCCTTTCGCTGCAGACAAAGATCGTAGTCCGCGCCCCAATCCACGAGCCGCCCGCGATCGAGCTCGACGATCTGCGTCGCGACGCGCCGGAGGAACGCGCGATCGTGCGTGACGAAGAGGAGCGTCGTGCCGTGCTCGATCAGGAATTTCTCGAGCCACTCGATCGCGTCGACATCGAGATGGTTCGTCGGCTCATCGAGCAGGAGCACATCCGGCTCGCGCACGAGTGCGCGCGCGAGCAGAATCTGCCGCTTCGTTCCGCCGGATGCGCCGGCGAAGGGGGCCTCGGGATCGAGGCCGAGGTGGACGATCACCGTGTCGACCCGCGAGTTGATCTCCCAGCCGTTCGCGGCGTCGAGGGCGTGGTGGAGGCGGTCGAGATCGCGCAGCGCGGCCGGCGTCGCGCTCTGCCCAACGCGGTGACTCGCCTGATGGTAGCGAGCGAGCAACAGCCCCACCTCGCCAAGTCCGGCGGCCACGACATCGAAAGTCGTGCCGTCGATGTCCCCCGGTACTTCCTGCTCGAGCCGCGCGACCGTGACGCCGGTCTGGCGCACGATCTCGCCGCTATCGGGTGCCATCGTGCCGTCGAGGAGTTTCATCACTGTGCTCTTCCCTGCGCCGTTGCGGCCCAGAAGACAGACGCGCTCGCCGCGCTCGATGGCAAAGCGCGCGCGATCGAGCACCAGCGGCCCACCGAACGCGATCCCCACATCTTGCATCCCGAGCAATGCCATCTAGCTGTGCTCCGTCGCGAGCCGCGCGAGCTCCGCGAGCATCGATGCGAGATGCGTCTCAGTGGTGCGTGGATTCATGATCGTCACCCGCAGCACGCGCCGCCCGCCAAGCACGGTGGTGGTCATCCAGCCGTGGCCGTCGCGATTGTAGCGGGTGCGGAGGGCGAGATTGCTCGCGTCGAGCGCGGCCGCGTCGAGCGTACCGACGCCTACCCAGCGGAAGCAAAGGATGTTCGTCTCGGGCACGTGGAGCGCCTCGAAGTCGGAGCGCGACGCGATCATCCCGTGCAGCGCCATCGCGAGCGCGCAGAGCCGCTCATAGAGCTCGGCGATGCCATCGAGACCGTAGCGCTGTATCGCCACCCATACCTTGATCGCGTCCGCGCGCCGCGAGCATTGAAAGCTCCGAACGCCCTGATCCCAACCGCGCTCTCCGGCTGCGCCGTGAAAGAGGTAGGGCGCGTGCTGCGTGAATGCCCGGGCGAGATCGTTCTCATCGCGAACGAGGAGCATCCCTGCGGCCAGCGGCATCAGCATCATCTTGTGCGCATCCCATGCGACCGAGCGGGCGAGGTGGAGCCCCCGCACGCGATGCCGGTGCGCGGGCGAGAGCAGCGCGGACGCTCCGTGCGCGCCATCGACGTGCAGCCAGATCCCGCGCTCCTCGCACAGCTCCCCGATCGCCGACAAATCGTCGAAAGAGCCCGTGGCGGTACTCCCAGCCGTTGCGACCACCGCCATGACCGGCGTCGCTGCCAGCGCGAGCGCATCGAGCATATCTCTTAGTACTAAGATATCCATTTTCCACTCGCGCGACCTCACGGCGAGCGCGCGGCTCATCCCGAGCCCGAGCTCCGCGACCGCCCGGGTCACCGCGTAGTGCGCGTGCTCGCCGCACAACACCACGGGAGGGTTCGCGCCGACTCCATGCTGCCACGCGTCGGGCAGCGCACGAGCGCGCGCCGCGAGCAGCGCCGTGAACGTCGCTTCGGTGCCCCCGGACGTGAAGGTGCCCCCCGAGCGCTCCCCCCAACCGACGAGCGCTGCGAGCCGTCGCACGAGCTGCGTCTCGATCACCGTCGCCGTCGGCGACATCTCCCAGATCGCCGTCGACTGGTTGAGCGCACCGATCAACGCCTCCGTCCACACCGCGGCAGGGAGCGGCGCCGCGACCTGGTGCCCCATGGCCATCGGTTGCATGAGCTGATTGGCGTCGGCGATCACATCGGACGAAAGCCGGCGCACGACCTCTTCGAGCGGCCTCCCCGATGCCGGCAGCGGCTCATCGAAACGCGCGAACAGCTCGGCCGCGGTGCGAGGAGTGGAGACATGACCGGATCCCTCTGCCGTCGCCGCGAAGTAGTCGGCAACGAGATCGACGAATAGGCGTCCGGCGTCGGCTCCCATGTCCTGATCGAGCGCAGGCAGCGGAGGCGCGGCGGCGTGGGGGCGTGGGGGCAATCGAGTGCTCGTACGCAGGGGAAGGTGGAATATTCTCGCAGGAAAGCTACAGCCTCTGCCACGCGCCACTGGCCCGCCCTTGCCCGTCGCCCCACTCTTGCATTGCTCCGTGGCAGAGGTGTCCTTCGGCGCCGTACGGAAAGGGGAGAGGGAATGTGCGCGACACCATGAGCTCGTTTCGAACGTCGTTCCTGCTCGCGATCACGGGGCTCGCTCTCGCGTGCGCGAGCGGCGGCGCGTCGGCCAAATCCAATGGCGATGCCTCCACCACCACGATCGACATTGAGAACCACGACTTCAACGACATGACGGTGTACGTGCTGGTGAACGGACAGCGCACGCGCATCGGGTTCGCCCCGGGCAACAGAACCACGGTGCTGGACATTCCTCGCTATCTCATCAACGGAACGTCGTATCTCCGCTTCGAGGCCGATGCGCTCGCGGGGACTCGTTCGCCCATCTCCGAGGAGATCGACGTCAGCACCGGCGATGCGCTCGTGATGATCATCAATCCGGGCGGATGATCGCCGATGGCCAAGACCAATCCGTATAATCGCCCATCGCCGGTCAAGGACTCCTCGGGATTCGTGCACGTGCGCGGCGCGCGCGAGCACAACCTCAAGAACATCGACGTCGATATCCCGCGCGATGCGCTCGTCGTCTTCACCGGCGTCTCGGGCTCGGGAAAATCGTCGCTCGCGTTCGGGACGTTGTACGCCGAGGCGCAGCGACGGTATCTCGAGTCGGTGTCGCCGTACGCGCGCCGTCTCTTTCATCAGATGGCGGTGCCCGAGGTCGACGAGGTCGATGGCCTTCCGCCGGCGGTGGCACTGCAGCAGCAGCGCGGCTCGCCGACCACACGCTCGAGCGTCGGCAGCGTCACGACGCTTTCGAATCTGCTGCGCATGCTCTACTCGCGCGCGGGCCACTACCCTGCGAAGCAGGAGCATCTCGAAGCCGAGGCCTTCTCGCCCAATACGCCCGCGGGCGCGTGCCCGCGCTGTCACGGCATCGGGCGGGTCTACGAAGTCACCGAGCGCACCATGGTGCCCGACGACTCGCTCACGATCCGCGAGCGCGCGATCGCCGCGTGGCCCACCGCGTGGCAGGGACAGAATCTTCGCGACATTCTCGTCACCATGGGCTACGATGTCGACAAGCCGTGGCGCGACCTGCCGAAGAAGGATCGCGACTGGCTGCTCTTCACCGACGAGCAGCCGTCGGTTCCCGTGTACCCGGGATACACGCCGGCCGAGGTGCGACGCGCGCTCAAGCGGAAGGAGGAACCGAGCTACATGGGCAATTTCACGGGCGCGCGGCGCTACGTGATGCAGACGTTCGCGAACTCCGACAGCGCGCTGATGAAGCGGCGCGTGTCGCAGTACATGGAAAGCATGGTGTGCCCGCTCTGCCACGGAAAGCGCCTCCGCCTCGAGTCGCTCTCCGTGAAGTTTGCGGGCTACGACATCGCGGACATCTCCGCGCTCCCGCTCAAGAGGCTCGACGCGATCATGGCGCCGTTCGCGGATGGCACCGCGACGGGGCGCGCGAAGGACGCAGCAACCCACCCGGAGAAGGCCGTCGTCACCCTCCGCATCGCGCAGGACCTGTGCGCTCGGCTCTCGGTGCTCCTCGACCTCGGCCTCGGCTATCTCGCACTCGGGCGCAGCACGCCGACGCTCTCCCCGGGCGAGCTGCAGCGACTGCGCCTCGCGACCCAGGTGCGCTCGAATCTTTTCGGAGTCGTCTACGTGCTCGACGAGCCATCCGCCGGGCTGCATCCGGCGGACACCGAAGCACTGCTGGTCGCGCTCGACCGGCTCAAGGCGTCGGGGAACTCGCTCTTCGTCGTCGAGCACGATCTCGATGTCATTCGGCGTGCGGACTGGATCGTCGACGTGGGCCCCGCGGCCGGCGAGAATGGCGGCCACATCCTCTACAGCGGCGCGCCGGCCGGGCTCGAGGGCATCGACGCCTCACAGACACGCAGACATCTCTTCGGAAACTTTATTCTCCCGGAGCGCGCGCCTCGCGAGCCGAGCGCATGGCTGGAGCTCGCGGGGATCACGCGCAACAATCTCGAGAGCCTCGATGTGCGCCTCCCGCTCGGCGTGTTCGCCACGGTCACCGGCGTGTCGGGATCCGGAAAGTCGAGTCTCGTGAGCCAGGCGCTCGTCGAGCTCGTTGCCAAATCGCTCGGCCAGGAGATTCCGCTGGAGGCCGAGGAGGGCGAGGAGCTCGAGCGAACGGAGCCCGAGGCGCTCGATGGGGCGATCGTCGGCGGAATGGAGCACATCAAGCGACTCGTTCGCGTCGACCAGAAGGCGATCGGCAGAACGCCGCGCTCGAATCTCGCGACGTACACCGGGCTGTTCGACCACGTGCGAAGGCTGTTCGCGGCGACGAAGGCTGCACGCGCGCGCCACTACGATGCAGGGCGCTTCTCCTTCAACGTTGCGAAAGGACGTTGCGAGACGTGCCTCGGCGAGGGGTTCGTGATGGTGGAGCTCCTCTTTCTGCCGAGTGTGTACGCGCCCTGCCCCACCTGCGGTGGCGCGCGCTACAACGCGAAGACGCTCGAGATCCAGTATCGCGAGAGGAACATCGCCGAGGTGCTGGCGATGACGGTGGACGATGCGTACGCATTCTTCGAAGGTGAGACGGCGCTCGTGCGCTCGCTCGGCGTCGTGCGCGAGGTTGGTCTCGGATATCTCAGGCTCGGCCAGCCTGCAACGGAGCTCTCGGGCGGCGAGGCGCAGCGGATCAAGCTCGCGACGGAGCTGCAGCGGCAGCAGCGAGGAAATACGCTGTACGTGCTCGACGAGCCCACTACCGGACTCCATCCGTCGGACGTCGAGCGGCTGATGACCCAGCTCGATGGATTGGTCGAGGCGGGCAACTCTGTGATCGTGGTCGAGCACGACATGCGCGTGGTCGCTGGGAGCGACTGGGTGATCGACATGGGGCCGGGCGCTGGCGACGAAGGCGGCGCGATCGTGGCGGAGGGGACGCCGGCCGAGGTGGCGCGTGCGAAGGGGAGTCGGACGGCGCCATTTCTTGCGCGCTTCCTGGGCTGAGCGGTCGCACGCCTGTAAGATTGCGGGATGCGCGTCTTCATCGCTTGAACATCGCCGCCTGGGACAAGCGGTCGGGCATGGAGCACCCCGCTTGAGCGACGGCGCCCCCCGCACGCTGCACCGCGAGCTCGGCCTCCTTTCCGCCACGATGATCGTCGTGGGCGGGATCATCGGCGGCGGAATCTTCTTTACGCCCGCGCAGGTTGCGCGCACGCTCCCCACCGGCGGCTGGGTGCTCGCGATCTGGGCGGTCGGCGGCTTCATCGCGCTCGCCGGGGCGCTGACGTTCGCCGAACTGGGAGCGATGCTCCCCGATGCCGGCGGGCCGTTCGTGTACATTCGCCGCGCGTTCGGCGAGCGCGCGGCGTTCGTGTACGGCTGGATGATTCTGACGACGATCGCGAGCGGCGCGGCGGCAGCCGTCGCACTCGCGTTCGCGAACTACGTCGGGCGCTTCTTCGATCTCGCGCCCATCGGCGGCCGGACCGGAGTAGCTGTGGCGGTGCTGCTGATCCTCACCGCGACGAACTATCGCGGGCTCAAGTTCGGGGCGGCGGTGCAGAACGCGCTCGTGCTGAGCAAGCTCGTTGCGCTCGGCTTTCTCATTTTGGGAGTACTCGTACTCTGGGGGCGGATCCCGGCGCCGCTCCCGATCGATTCCGCGGAGAAGCTCCCACCCCTCTGGACGGGGCTCGCCGCGGCGTTCGTGCCCGTGCTCTTCTCCGTTGGCGGCTGGGAGAATCTCAACATGGTCGCCGGCGAGGTGCGCGACCCGGCCAAGCTGATTCCGCGCGCACTCGCACTCGGCATTGCGATCATCATGGTGTGCTACCTCGGCGTCAACGTCGCGTATCTTCGCGTGCTCGGCCGTGACGGCATGGCGGCGAGCGGCAGCGTCGCCGCCGACACTGCGATCCGGATGGTGGGCGCGTTCGGCGGCACGTTCATCACGATCGCGGCGATGGTCTCGATTCTGGGATTGGTGAATGTCGTGCTGCTCGCGACGCCGCGCATCTTCTACGCGATGGCGCGCGAGGGGCTCTTCCCTCCTGTGGCCGCGCGCATCCATCCGCGCTTCGGCACACCGCACGTGAGCATCGCGATGCTGGGTCTCTGGTCGGTCGCGCTGCTGCTGCTCGCGCGGTCGCGCCTCGACTGGCTGCTCAACGGCGAGGTATTCGCTGATTGGATCTTCTTCGGCCTCGCGGCCGGGAGCGTGTTCGTCTTCCGACGCACGATGCCCGATCGGCCTCGCCCCTACCGGGCGTGGGGATATCCACTGGTCCCGCTCTTCTTCGTCGCCGCATCCGCGATCGCGGTGCTCAGCGCCGTGGTGAGCGCGCCGATCCCCTCCGCGTTCGGCGCGTTCAGCGCGATCGTCGGAGTGGTCGTGTACACGATTTTCTCGCGTCGCTGGAAGGCCGCAGCGGTTCGCATGTCCGCCTAGTACGCCACCGCGTAGGAGGAGAAGTGGCTGATCCTGGCGACGACGTACTTGAGCGCCGGATGATTCTCCGACGGCTCGACCTCGCTCACCGTGTCGGCCCGAACGTAGACGACGGTGACGCCAAGCTGTGGCAGATCGCACTTCGAATAGTCCATCTTCAGCGTCGCAGGAACCGCGAAGTGAAGTCCTTCCGGCGCGAATTGAACGCTGGCACTGGTCGTCGGAAGCGAGTGCGCGGTGATAATGACGTTGTTCCTGAGGGCGCCAGGCGGCACGTCCAGCTCCGCGCCTTCGACCTTTACCTTTCCGCCCCTGCTGCCGATCTGCGTCGACGACCAGGCTTCTTTCTGCAGCTTGCAGTCTGCGACCTTCTTTCCATCCTTCCCCCTCGACAATGTCAGTTCGGGGGCGTTCAACGAAAGCGGCGCTGTGGTCGTCGCATGATCCGCGCACGCGATGGCGATCGCCAGCACGGCAGCGGAAAGAGCAACTTGAATTACGGATCGGAGGCGCATGTCACAACCGGTTGAAGAGGGTGAAGATTCGAGCGCAGGTGCTCGTTGGTTCTATTTGGCGACGACTACCCTGCCGATCCTGTGAGTCCTGCGATGAATCTGGGGCAGCGTCCGGAAGTCACTATCACGCTATGGCCGAATCACGTCACTGGTGTAAACGTGTGATGCATCACAAAATGGCCGTGGAAACCCCGTTGATCGCTCCCAGGGCAGCTTCCAGCACATCTTCGCGCCACCACGCCTTGCACTTCTTCAACTCGACAATCGCATCGTCGATCGACATTGCCGCGCGATAACTCCGCGTGCTCGTCAACGCATCGTAGACGTCGACGATCCCGATGATCTGCGCAGCGATCGGAATTGCATCGCCCGACAGCCGATCGGGATATCCGGTGCCATCGCTCTTCTCGTGATGCCAGCGGATGAGCGGCTTGATGTCCCAAGGGAACTCGACGCCGTCGAGCAGCTCGATGCCGTAGAGCGTGTGCCGCTCCATGAGCTCGCGCTCCTCGCGCGTGAGCTTCCCCGGCTTGTTGAGAATCTCGTGCGGAATGCGGACTTTCCCGACATCGTGCAGATAGGCGCCTATACGCACCGTCGTCTGCTGGTCCTGATCGAGTCCGAGCGCCTTCGCGACGGCGACGGCGTATGTCGCCACACGCTCGCAGTGCCCGAAGGTGTACGAGTCCGCGGATTCGATCGACTGCCCCCATTCGCGCACGATCATCAGGAAGGTGCCCTCGAGATCGGCTACCTTGCTCGTAACGTCCGACAGATCGCCGCGCGCGTCGAGATGGACGAACAGCGCGCGCGCCGCGTTCAGCATCTGCAGAGCTTCCTGGTTGCGCCCCATGAGCTGGTGCAGCTTCGCGAGCTCGCGCGACGCCTCGGCCTCGCCGAGCATGGAGCCGCATTCGCGCGCGAGCTCGATCGCGCTCGTGAGGCGCGCCTGCGCCAGCACCGGCCTCCCCGTCTCCCGATAGACCACGCCCAGGAACTTGTACGCGTCCGCCTTCTGCGCGCGGGCATCGAGCTCGTCGAACATCCGCAGCGCATCTTCCGCGCTCAGGCGCGCCTCCTCGAAGCGCTGGCGCGCGATGAAGACCTCGGAGCGATTCAGCAGGCACAGTCCACGCAGGCGCACATCGCCCAGTGAATCCGCGAGGGAGAGGCTGGCGTCGAAGTATCGATCTGCCAGCTCCCACTCGTGCCGGTCTGCGCTGATCATACCCAGATTGTGATATGCGATTGCGCAGCCGCTGTCGTCACGCGCGCGCGTGGATGCAGCGAGTGAGTTCTGATAGTGGTCGAGCGCGGCGGTCAGGTCGCCGCGGATGTTGGCGATGATGCCGAGATTCTGCTCGATGCGTCCGATGAGCGCCGGCGTGTTGCGCGCCATCTCCAGCGCGCGCTGAAAGAGCTCCCGTGCATCGCTCGTTTCCCCTGCCTCGAGCTCGAAGCCGCCGAGCGTGTTGAGCGCCTCGGCCGCCAGCGTCGAGTCGCCCAGCGCGCTCGAGACCTCGAAGCTCTGCAGGCAGAGCTCGCGCGCGACACCGCGCACGAGCTGCCGATGCATGACGACACTCAGCCTGCGCAGCGACTCGGCCTGCGTCGGCACGTCGTCTTCTTCGACGGCGGCATCGATCGCGGCGTGGTATTTCTGGATCGCTGCCCCGATGCGCCCCGCGCGCTCGTCGTCGCGAGCGTCGTGGAGAATTCGAGTGGCAGATTGCGGAAACGCGCTTGGGGGCATGGATTCGCCAACTGGAGAACGACTGTAACGAACGCAGCTCGGGGTCACGCCTGGAAAGGTGATCCGTTCGATACTCCTGCTTAGACGATCGCCCGGGCGAAAGAGCTGCCGGCGGTGTCACGCCGTTCGCCTTTTTCGTCATCCATCGCCTCGCACACGGCTTTGCCCGCCTCGTTGCCGCGCGAGCGCGCGCCTCGTCGTCCAAAGAGTCACTGCGCGGCCGTTGGGATCACGACCGGCTTCCCCGTACCCACACTTCGATGCGTATCGACAGAGTCTCTCGAGCGCTGCTGTTGCTCGCGACCACGATCGCCTGTGCCGCTTCGTCACCGACGACACCGGGGGGAGTTGTTCCCTCCGCTCCGCCGCCCGCACCACCCCCGCCGCCGCCCCCCGCACCGCCCCCGCCGCCGCGCATCATCGCGAAGACCAGCGGCGATGCGCAGCAGGGTACGCTCTCGTCGGCGCTCGGCGCACCGCTCGTCGTCACTGTGACGAGCTCGGGAACAGCGGTGAGCGGCGCGACCGTGACGTGGAACGTGACACCGGGGAACGGATCGTTGAGCGCGACGACCACGACGACCGATGCGAGCGGGCATGCGAGCGTGCGCTGGACGCTCGACGGCACCTACCTGGCAACGATGGCTACGGCGTCGATTGCGGGATCCTCTGTCAGCTTCACTGCGCTCGGCAATGGGAGCGGTGATCTCGGCGGGCGAGCGATATTTCCGCTGACCGACGCGTGGCGCAAGGACATCTCGAGTGCGTCACTCGATGCGAACTCGGCCAACTTGATCGCCTCGTGCGGACCCACGAAGGGACTGCATCCGGACTTCGGCACGGTCTACGGCGGAGCACCCAATGGCATCCCGTATGTGGTCGTGCACGGAACGCAGGCCAAGGTGCCGGTGAGCTTCTACTATGGAGATGAGAGCGACGCGGGCCCGTACCCCGTTCCGCCGTACGCTCCCATCGAAGGTGGACCATCGAGCACGGGCGACAGGCACGTGCTGGTGATCGATGGCGACGGATGGAAGGACTACGAGATGTTCGACGCGCATCCGGTGAACGGCGGCGCGAGCTGGACGGGCGGCTCCGGCGCGATCTTCGACATGACAACGGGCACGACGCGCCCCGCGGGGTGGACATCGGCAGACGCGGCCGGACTTCCGATTCTTCCGGGACTCGTGCGCTACGACGAGGTTGCGATTCATCACGCGATCGCGCACGCGTTGCGCTTCAGCTGCGCGCATTCGCGGAAGGCATACGTATCGCCCGCCCGTCACTCGGCAGGCTCCGGCACGAGCGCGGATCTTCCGCCAATGGGAATGCGCGTTCGGCTCAAGGCATCGTTCGATATCTCCTCGTACTCGGCGGCCAACAAGGTGATCCTGACCGCGCTCAAGAAGTATGGAATGTTCCTGGCCGACAACGGTTCGGACATGTTCCTGAGCGGCGCGCCGGATCCGCGTTGGAGCGACGATGATTTGCACAACCTCACGCAGGTGCACGGGAGCGACTTCGAGGTTGTGCAGATGAGCGGGCTGGTGACGCAGCCCTGATCGCCATCGACGGCTGAAGGCGCCCAGGCGCTGCCAACGCCTGCACAGATCGCCAGCGCTCGCACATCTCCCCGGCCCGCTGTTGCGCGGGACGTTCTTGCGCCATTGTTAGAGGTCAGGGCGCATCGTTTCCGAGCGCCGCACTTCTATCAGCAACGCAGGAGAGGCGCGCATGTCAGCTACGCTCGAGCCCACCAAAAAAGACAATGCCACGCTGCCCGACGCAGCGCGCAATTACGCGATCACGATCCCCATCAAGAGTCGCTACGAGAACTGGATCAACGGCACATATCGCGCGCCGGTGAAGGGGAAGTACTTCTCGAATCCGACGCCGATCACCGGACAGCACCTCTGCGACGTCGCCCGTTCCACCGCGGAGGATGTCGAGCTCGCGCTCGATGCCGCGCACGCCGCAGCGGAAGCGTGGGGGAAGTCCTCGCCTGCAACGCGCAGCATCATCCTCAACAAGATCGCCGACCGCCTCGAGCAGAATCTCGCGGCGATCGCCGTGATCGAAACGATCGACAACGGGAAGGCGATTCGCGAGACCATGAACGCCGATCTTCCGCTGGCGATCGATCACTTCCGCTACTTCGCGGGGGCGCTGCGTGCGCAGGAGGGATCGGCGGGAGAGCTCGACAACGACACCGTTGCCTACCACTTCCACGAGCCGCTCGGCGTCGTCGCCCAGATCATCCCGTGGAACTTTCCGCTGCTCATGGCCGTGTGGAAGCTCGCCCCGGCCCTCGCCGCGGGAAACGCAGTCGTGCTCAAGCCGGCCGAGCAGACGCCGGTGTCGATCATGGCATTCGTCGAGCTGATAGCCGACCTGCTCCCGCCCGGCGTGCTCAACATCGTCCAGGGCTTCGGCGTCGAAGCGGGGAAGCCGCTGGCGAGCAGCAATCGCGTCGCCAAGGTCGCGTTCACCGGCGAGACGACGACGGGACGGCTCATCATGCAGTACGCGTCCGAGAATCTGCTGCCGGTGACTCTCGAGCTGGGTGGCAAGTCGCCGAACATCTTCTTCCCCGACATCATGGACGCAGATGATGCGTTCTTCGACAAGTGCCTCGAGGGATTCACGATGTTCGCGCTCAACCAGGGTGAAGTCTGCACGTGCCCATCGCGCGCCCTGGTGCACGAGTCGATCTACGATGCGTTCATGGAGCGAGCCGTCGCGCGCGTCGAGAAGATCAAGCTCGGCCACCCGCTCGATTCGGCGACGATGATGGGTGCGCAGGCGAGCAACGATCAACTCGAGAAGATTCTGAGCTACTTCGACATTGGGAAGAAGGAAGGTGCGAAGGTGCTCACTGGCGGAACGCGGGCAATGCACGAGGGCGAGCTCAAGGATGGCTACTACATCACGCCGACCATTCTGGAAGGGCACAACAAGATGCGCGTGTTCCAGGAGGAGATCTTCGGACCGGTCGTCTCGGTCACGAAGTTCAAGGACATGGACAATGCGATCGAGATCGCGAACGACACGCTCTACGGTCTCGGCGCGGGTGTGTGGTCTCGCGAGGCGAACATCTGCTATCGGGTGGGACGAGGCGTAAAGGCCGGGCGCGTGTGGACCAACTGCTATCATCTCTATCCCGCGCATGCGGCTTTCGGCGGTTACAAGCAGAGCGGTATCGGGCGCGAGAATCACAAGATGATGCTCGACCACTATCAGCAGACCAAAAACCTGCTGGTGAGCTACAGCCCGAACGCGCTCGGATTCTTTTGAGCGTGGATGATTCCCTGAAGGTGGGGAGTGCGAAAACGGCGGCGCGCGTGGAGCGCGTCGCCGTTACCGCATCCGCCGCGGCAATGCTGGAGCAGCTCCAGGAGGAACACGGGCCGCTCGTTTTCCATCAGTCCGGGGGCTGCTGCGATGGCAGCTCGCCGATGTGTTTTCCTCGCGGTGAATTCAGGATCGGACAACGCGACGTCTATCTCGGAACGATCGCGAACACACCGTTCTACATCGGCGGTGAGCAGTTCGAATACTGGAAGCACACGCAGCTCACGATCGATGTCGTCCCCGGGCGCGGGAGCGGATTCTCGGTCGAAGCGCCGGAGGGCGTGCGCTTTCTCACGCGCTCCCGGCTCTTCAGCGATGAAGAGTCGATGGCGCTGGACGCAGAGGGGCCGCCCCCGCGAGGACAGGTCGCGGTCGTCTGACCGCGCTCCGACGGTGCCGCTCTGCAATTACGGGATCAGGGCTTACCTTGCTGCACCTTCGCCTGCGCCGCTGCCGCACCAATCGCGTCCGCAACCTCGACCTTGGTGTAGCCGGACGGCACCTCGAACACGCTCGGGCTGATCGCGGATTTTTTTACGTTCGTGATCATCGACGTCATGGTGGTCGTATGCTGCCGCGCGCCCTCGCCACTCACACTCGTCGTGATGCGCTTGAGCGGCAGTCCCTTCTTCATCTTGCCGTACTGGGCCGTGAGCTGTCGCATGAGCTCCGCCATCGGGCCCGTCGGCGTAGCCACCATCGGTCGCGCGCTCGGATCCATAAGCCCGTCCAGCTGCGGTGCAACCCAGATCTCGGTGGTCGATGAGGAAGGGCTGTTTATCGTGCGACCCATCATCGACATCTTCATGGTGAACGATTGCGCGAGCTTGTACTTGTACGTGGCGTAGCCGTCGATCGGTTCGCCGGCGCCGAGATCCTGGAGATCGACCTTGACGTCGGTGAACTCCATCTTCGCCATGCCGCCGAGCGCGGCCTGCATGTCGCTCGCCGCCTTCCCCATCTCCGCAATGTCGATCACGGTGTATTGATGCCTGGCGGGGTCGACGGAGGTGACGGTCCCTTTCGAACCATTTGTAATCATGTACATTCCCGCGCCCATCATCCCGCCGGGTGCCATCGACTCCGTGATATCGAGGCGCGAGCTCCCGCCCTGAAACTGCCCGTGCGCGGTCATGAACTTCCTCGTCATCTCGGAGCCGGAGCGATCCGGAGCTGTCGCGGTAGTCGACATGTCGTAGCTCAATCCCTGCGCGCCGAGTGCTCCCGTTATGACGAGCGAGGCGACGAGCAACGAGCGGTGAGCGGAGCGTATTAGGGCCAAGGTCATCATGTGTATTGTCTCCAGGGGTGGACGAGCGACAGCTATCAGACCTTCGCGAGAACCGCGCGCGCAAGTGTTTTTTCCTGATCGAGAACGTGAGGACCCTCCGTCGAGTCCTGCATCAGCTTCATCACATCCGCGATGATTTGAACCATGAGCGTGTAGTCTCCCTTGCGCGCCGTGAGCAGCAACATGTTTTGCGTAGCCTCATCGCCGACGCCTTCCACTGGTCCCGATGCAATGTGCAGCGGCCCGCTCGGACCCGCGGCACCGGGAACCGTGCCATCCACGAGCTTGCCGCCCAGCTTCGCGCCGCCGAGCGATGCCTTCTGCATCGCCGCATGCTCGACCGCGTTCGAGTAATCGCCGGCCTCGATCCACGTCATGTCGAGCGAGAGCCCTGTCGGATCAGATGCAGTGGAATAGTGACAGCTCGACTCACCGTGGGCGTCATTCGATTCGGCCTTCGTGTACGACGTCCCGATCGTCGCGTTGACCTCCTCCTTCGTCATCAGCGCACACATTGAGATCGCACCCGACCTGGCCGATGGCTTCGACAGATTGTTCGTCTCCGCGGCGGAGCCACCACTCGCCTTGTTGCACGCTCCCAGCGCGAGCACGAAGACGCAACCGACCGTGAAAACGACCCGCTGGCTCCGACTCTCGGACTTTCCTTCACTGCCGCGTGATCTCATTGGTATTCTCCATCATGAGTGAGATTCGAAGCGAACACGAGGGCTAACGAATCCCCGGCGCCGCCAGTAGACTTGAGCTCAACCTCGCGACGGCCAGTTACCCCGCCGATTCAGCACCGTTACCGCAGCAGGTAACGCCGCCAGCGCTCGCGTGACGGAGCTAACCACCACGCGCCCCGACATGAGAGGTCCATCCATGGTGCAGCTGCGGACGCTCGGACGACTCGAGCTGCTGTCCGGCGACGCTGCGGGCCAGCACGTGATCGCCGCCCAGCCCAAGCCGCTCGCGCTTTTGGCCTACCTTGCGATAGCGACTCCTCGCGGCCAACACTCCCGAGACTCGCTGCTGGCGCTTCTCTGGCCAGAGCTGGGCGACGACGAGGCCCGGCGCGCGCTTCGCCAGGCGCTGCACCGCGTGCGCTATCACGTGGGCGACGAGCTGCTGAAGTCGGAGCGGGAGGGGGTGATCGGCATCTCGGACGATGGGTCGTGGTGCGATGCGATCGCCCTCGAGCAGGCGCTCGATGCGGGGCGCGAGGAAGATGCGCTCGCGCTCTATCACGGCGCCTTCCTCGACGGAGTGTTCGTCTCCGATGCGTCTCCGGAGTTCGAGCAGTGGGTGGATCTCACCCGCACGCGCCTCCGCGATCGCGCGGCGAGTGCGGCGGCGCGGCTCGCGGATGCCGCCACACGCGCCGGCAATCGCGCAGCCGAGCTTCGCTGGGGGGCGCTGGCGTGTCAGCTCGCGCCCGAAGACGAAACGCGTCTGCGCGCCTTGATGTCGGCGCTCGCGGCGAAAGGGGACCGCGCGGGAGCGTTGCGCGCATACAAGGGCTTCGCCGAGCTGATGCTGCGCGAGTACGACGCCGAGCCGGCAACGGAGACCGCGGCGCTCGCCGCGCTGCTCCGAGTGGCGCCGCCCGTGGGCGGGCACGCACCGTCGAGCACGTTCGATGACCCGTCGTCGACGATTGATGTTCCACCGCCGGTCGCGCCGGAGCTCGACCAGATCCCCGCGCATCGCGCACGCCTGCCGTGGCGCACCGCCGGCGTCGCGTTTGCCGTCCTGATACTCGCGGTCGCTCTCGTGGCGCACTATTTCACGAACGCATCACTCCCCGTCGACCGACTGCTCGTCGCCGACTTTCACAATCGTACGCGCGACTCGCTCCTCGCCGGCGCGATCACCGAGGCGATGCGGGCCGATCTTTCGCAGTCGCGGCGAACGCGTGTCATGAGCCGCTCGCAGGTGCAGACGGTGCTCGAGCAGATGCGGAAACCCACCGGCGAGATCACGTCGGAGCCGATCATTCGGGAGATAGCCGAGCGCTACGGGGTGAAGGCGTTCGTGACGGGCGATGTCGCATCGCTCGGTTCGGGGTACAGCGTCTCGGCGGAGCTCATCGCCGTCAAGAGTGGCGAGACGCTGGTCTCCGTGCGCGAGGTCGCGACGGATTCGAGCAAGCTGCTCGCGGTGGTCGACAAGGTGTCGGACCGCCTCCGGCGCGGAATAGGCGAATCGCTGTGGACCGTGCATTCGAGCCCGCCGCTCGAGCAGGTGACGACCTCGTCGCTGCAGGCGCTGCGGCTCTACTCGCAGGCGATTCGCGTGGGAGATCAGGAAGGTGATTCACATCGCGCCGTGGAGATTCTTCGACAGGCGGTGACCTTCGATACGTCGTTCGCCATGGCGTACCGCAAGCTGGGCGTGTATCTGCGCGACATGGGAGCGCACGCAGCATCCGACGACGCGCTCGCGCGCGCCTTTCGCAATCGGAATCGCCTGCCCGAGCTCGAGCGCTACAATACCGCGGGTTCGTATTTTTCGAGTGTCGCGCTTCCGGACAGTGCGATCGCGACGTACCGCACGCTGCTCGCGCTCTATCCGAACGACATGCGCGGACTCAACAATCTCGGCTCCGTGTACATGGACCTGCGCGACTTTGCGCACGCCGAATCGCTGTTCGTTCGGGCGATCGAGTCGGATTCATCGGTGGCGCTGCTCTACAATCATCTCGCGACCGTGCAGCTGAATGCGGGGCGTTACGAGGCGCTCGATCGCACGCTGGCGGAGCGCGCGCGCCGCTTTCCACCGGCGCAGGATGTGGAGATCGTTGCGGCCACCGTGCCCATGATGCACGGCGACTTCGACGACGCGACCGTGCGGACACAGCGTATTCTCGTCGACGCGGGGACGGATGCCGCCGCCAGGCTCGAGCCCCTCAAGATGCTGGGCACGCTCGCGCTGATCCGCGGACAGCTCGGCGAGTCGGACCGCGATTTCGAGAGTGTGGAGGCGCTTCAGGTTGGCGCGGGGAGCGGGGGCGGCTATCTCGAGGCCGCGGTGGCGCTCGCTTTCTGCGATATCTGGTATCGGCATCAGAGTGCGCGCGGACTCGCGATTCTCGACGCCGCGGTCGCACGCTACCCACTCGCGTCGCTCGAGCCGCTGGATCGCAACTATGCCACGCTCGCCTACATGTATGCGCTGGGCGGGCGACCGGCGCGCGCGCGCGAGCTTCTCGCCGAAGTGCGGGCGAACGAGCGGGTACCGGGCATTACACGCGGCGGACTCGGACTCCGCGACGAAGGGACGTATCTGCGCGCGCTCGGCGCGACGGAGATCGCCGAGGGGAAGCCGGCGCAGGCGGTGGCGACGCTCCGGGAGTCGGCGCGACTCTACTTCTGCCCGACCTGTTCCCTCCCCGACCTCGCGCGCGCGCTCGACCTCGCGGGGTATCCGGACTCGGCGATCGCCGTCTATCAGCAGTACGTGACCACGCCCTGGTCGGAATGGCAGAATGCGCTCGGTGAGTTCCGCGTCACGTCGTACGCGCGACTGGCCGCGCTGCACGAAGCCCGGGGCGACACGGCGCAGGCGATCGCCGACTACGAGGAGGTTGCGTCGCTCTGGGCGCGAGCGGATCCGGAGCTGCGAGAAATTCTCTTGAATTCAAGAGATCATCTGGCGGCCCTCAAGGCCCGACGACGAGCTCAGTGAAAGTGCAGCGTCGGGCCCGCGCTGGTATCCTCGTGCGCAGGCTCGGGCGGGGGGACCGGCGAGATGCGGTCCATCCACAGCGCGATCAGCGCCGCCAACCCCTCCACCCCCGCTGTGATCAGCCCGATCACCAGGAGAGACATGAAGAATGCGTCGTCGAAGCTGTCGTCACTCTTCTTCTCGAGCTCGGCCAGCAGCTCCGTTTTGCCCAGCGTGCGATAGTGCGCCATATTCGCCCTGTCGGTGTCCGCGACCAGGAAGGCGAAGCCATAGCCCAGCAGCAGCACCGCAATCAGTCGCGCGATCGATTTCCGCTTCACGGCGTTCCCCACCTCGAGACAATGATGCGCACGCGGCGGGCCGAATCTATGTCCGCACGTTCGCTTCGGCTAGCGCAGCCTCTGATTCCGTTGGAGCACGGGGCTGGCTGGCGGCGTTCCCGCTGCACCCAGCTTGTCGACGTCGCGCATCCATACCTCGAGACCGCCGTCGGCGAGCGTGCGCTCATAGCCGGCGACGAGCTGCGCGTTGTATCGTGAGAGATCGAAGCGGAAGGGATCATGGGGATCGAGGTCGACGATTTGCATCTCCGCATCGAGCATGAGGAGTCGCCCGAAGCGAAGCGTGCCCCCCTTGTAGTACATGTAGTTCGGCGCCTTCGCGTCCGGCGGAACGAGCGCCTGGGCGCGCCCGGGGGCACCGCCACCTCCGAACAGCTGCCTCACCTCGTCTCCGTCGACCCGAACGGCAACGACGCGTCCCTCGATTGCCGGCGGCGGAAGTATTTTCACCGGGTCGAGAAAGATATCGTTGTCGTGCACGGTTGCGCCGCTCGCACCTTGAAGATCGAGCAACTTCTCGAGTGAGAGGCCGAGTAGTTTCAGCGCTTTCCCGCTACTGAGCCCGAGGAGCTTTGTCTTCGTAGGATGGATGCGAATCAGCCCCTGGTGGGTGACATCCACGTTTGCGGTGATCTCGAAGTTCACGGTGATCACCTTGTGGAGCCGTCCCGTCAGCACGACGTGGTCGCCCTCCGTGCGCAAGTGCATGTGCGAGAGCGGCGAGCCCTTGTAGCCGAACACGTACTTGTTGAGCAGCACGCTCAGATCGTCGCCGGTCAGTCCGACGTCCGCGCTGTCGATCACGATGCTGAAGGCGTTCCTGTCGTCGAAGATGATCGGCCCTCCCTTCTTGCTGCGCACCACACCGTCGAGATGACGAATGTGGAGCACGTCGTTCGTGTCCACGGAGAAGTCGACGTGCCGCATCGAGACGCGCGTGATGGCCCGGGAGGAGTCATTCCGCGGCGTGGAGGCCATTTCCGTATCGAGCGCGGGTTGCGCGAGCGTCGACGCCGCGCCCTGATCAACGACACTCGGGCCCGTTGATCTCCGGGACGAGAGCGGACCGGGCGCGAGCCACGCACCGAGTCCGAGAATGGCGAGTCCGACCGCTCGCTCGTGCGCCATGAGCGTCATGGTGGAAGCCTCGCATTTTTGCCGAGCGCCGTCAGCTGGTTCGGGCAAGTGGTGCGTCCGAACGGACAGTCGCATGGTGGGGCGGGCGCGGCGCATGTGGCGGAGCCGCGTGAATCGCCGCGCCTGCCATTGTGATACGCACCCTGGCTCCGGAGATTCATCGAGGCTCCACTTTTCATTCCCTCATCAAGTACAATGCATTTTCAGCCGGTCGTCTTCGCGGTCGTCGTCGCGGTGCTCGTGGTGTCGCTTACTGCTCTCGCGCGACGGCTCCCCGTACCGACACCGATTCTCCAGATGCTGGCAGGCTTCGCCGTCGGGATGATCCCCGGCGTCACGGTGCCTGCGCTCGATCCGAATCTCGTTTTCTTCGTCTTCCTGCCGCCGATCCTCTGGTCGGCAGCGATGTTCACATCGCTGCGCGAGTTCAAGCGGAACATCGACAAGATCGGGACGCTCGCCGTCGGGCTCGTGGTCGTGACGACCGCGATCGTCGCCGTCGTCGCCCGCCATCTCTTCCCCGATATCCCTTGGCCCGTGGCCATCGCCCTCGGCGCCATCGTGTCGCCTCCGGACGCAGTCGCCGCCACGGCGATCGTATCCAGATTGCAGGTTCCGCGCCGCGTCATTACCGTGCTCGAGGGGGAGAGCCTCGTCAATGACGCGTCGGCGCTCGTGCTTTATCGCACCGCCGTTGCGGCGGCGGTGACGGGGAGCTTCAGCTGGGGCGAGTCGATCGTCCGTTTCTTCATCGATTCGGGGATCGGCAGCCTGATCGGGCTCCTCGTGGCGTGGCTCATCGTGCGTGCACTTCGACTGACGAGGGATCCGCTCGCCGAGGCGCTGCTCACGCTCGCGGGTCCGTACGTCGCGTGGTCGGCGGCGGAGTCGCTGCACGTGTCCGCCGTGCTCGCCTGCGTCGCCGGCGGAGTGTTTCTACAGCAGAATCTCTCTACGGCGGTCGGACCGTCGTCGCGCCTGCAGTCGCGTGTCGTGTGGGAGCTCGTCGTCTTCCTGGTCAACGCCCTCATCTTCCTTCTGCTCGGCGCGCAATTCGGAAGCCTGATGGGGCTCGTTTCGCGCGAGGAGCTACGCACGGTGTTCATCGACGGCGCGATCGTCACGGTGGTGGCTATCGTGGTACGTATCGTCTGGGTGCCGCTCGTCACGGTGCTGCCCCGCCTGAGCGCCGAGGCGCGCCGTCGAACGCCGAAGCCGAACTGGAAGTCGCTTACGCTCGTCTCGTGGACGAGCATGCGCGGTGTAGTATCTCTGGCAACGGCGCTCGCACTGCCGCTCACAATCGCAAGCGGGGAGGCATTTCCGCATCGCACGCAGATCATTCTGATCACGCTGTGCGTGATCGTAGCGACGCTTCTCGTGCAGGGGCTGTCGCTCTCGACGATCGTGCGCGCACTGCACTTTCCGCCGGAGGAAGCGCATCATGCCGAGGAGCGGCTGGCGCGGCGCGAGGCGACGCGGCGCGGAGCCGAGGCGCTCGAAGATCTGTCGCACGAGTCCTGGGTCGATCCACGCGATGTCGAGGCGCTGCGCGCAGAGCTGCGTGAGCGGCTGCGGACGAACGACCAGGAGGGCGGCAGCTACGCCGGGCGGCGACGGCTGCGCCTCGCGATGATCGGCGCCGAGCGGAAGATGCTCATCCGGCTCCGCGACGAAGATGCGATCTCGGACGAGGTGCTGCGCGCGCTGGAGCAGGAGCTCGATCTCGAGTCCGTGCGGTCGGGAGGCGGAGAGGCCGTCTAGCTGTTTGCCTTCGGCGCGGGCTCGCGCTCGAGGGGAGCGGGTTTGCGCGTTGCGCCCTCGTCGAGGCGCTCGGTGCGACTGAGGCGCTCGACGTCGATCGCGATGACGCCGTCGGGACCATTCGCGAAAATGCTCGCGAACTTGACGTCCCACCGGAGCTCGTCCCAGACGTACGATGCTTTCGTCGACACCCGCGTGGAGAACGTCTCCTCCAACGCGTTGATGAAGATGAGGAATTCCGCCTGCGAGTCGGCGAGGCTCTCGGGGGTGACACCGGCAAGCGGGCTGTCGGCGGTGATCGGGTGCACGATGGTCCAATGGAGCGCGAAGAATTCCACGGCATTCCGCTCGAGCCCGAGTTGGTGGAAATTTCGTGCGCGCACACCGTCGATCATCTCGAAGCGCGCCATACTGACCCGCGCCTGCACGTCGCTGAGCTCACCCGGTTGCGTGTTGACGATTCGGAACATCAGCGCGCGCCCGCCCTCGTACGGTGCGATGATCGCGGACTCGCTGAAGGCGATGTTCATGCGCGGGCGGGTGAGGCGGGCGATGAGCAGGCCGAAGGCGAGCACGAGGGTCACCGGACCGACGAACGATTCGAGGTTGGCGAGCCAGTTCGCGGTCGTGCCGTACGCGTGAATCATCCCCGTGCCCGTCGTCGTGAAGACGCCGACGCTGTACGTGAACGCCTGGAGAAAAGGATCGCTCAGCCCCATCTCGGCGGTTCCGCACAGCGCGTTCTCGCCGAGGGAGACGTAGGCGAGCGCGAAGATGCCGTTCACCAGTAGCAGCACGCCGATCATCGATGTGAAGAACACCGTCCACGTCGCGCCGAGCGAGGTGAGATAGAAGCGCGCGAGTCGCTGCGATCCGAGTCCGTACTTCTTGCTGTTCGGCGTTCCGTCGCGATTGAGAAAGCGACCACGGACGGCGTTGGCGACGACGGAGCCAAAGCCGAGGTCGGCGGGCCGGGTCGTGGGGGTCGGATCGTCGTCGAGCTGCTCGTTCGGCGCTGTCACACGGGACTCTGCTCTGTGATCGGCATCCCGTAAAGCTAGCGATCGCGAGCCGCGAACGCAGAGCTCGCGGCGCCCAGACGCACGGTCTCGATCAGGGCGCGCTGCGCCTCTGCCTGACGTGTGAGACCATCATAGTCGACGGTCGCGAGCTCCGGGACGGCCGTGCGGCTTTCGGCCAGCGCAATCCAGAGCCCCCGCTTCCCGTGCACGCCAAGGGCCAGCATCTCGACGGCTTCCAACAGATGCAGAGGGCCGTCCGTTGAATCGTCGACTTTGAGCTTGAGCTCCAACCCCTTCTCGGAGAGCCATCCGAACACGCGCCGCGGTACGCTCGTCTCCTCGCTCAGCCGAGCCAGAAGCTGTTTCAAGACGTCACGCTCGCTCTGGAACTGCGGTCGCAGCGTACGCACCATTTCGCCGGGCGCGCCGTCGCCGTGTACTTCTTCGATGTGATCGAGTATCGCAATCGCCGCTTCGGAGCCGGCGAAGTGGTCCTTCAGATAGATCGCGAGATGCTCATTTGGCACGGGATCGACTCCAGAGGGTGAGGGCATTCCGAGATAACGCAAAGGCGTCTTTCGTGCCGCGACGGAAGCTGCCGTGAAAGATTTCGCCGAACGTGCATCATTTTCGTCGCGCCAATGCGGACAGCGCGCTTCGCGCCGCATACATCCCGCACATGCCGTGCACTCCGCCGCCTGGCGGCGTCGACGCGGAGCACAGATAAAGCCCGTTGACGGATGTGGCGTAAGGATCGAGACGCATTGCCGGGCGGAAGAACAGCTGCCGCAACGTATTTGCCCCTGCCCCGATGTCCCCGCCCACGAGATTCGCGTTTCCAAGCGGCAGCTCGGCGGCCTTCGTCACTCGCCGTGCGATGATGCAGTCGCGAAAGCCCGGAGCGAAGCGCTCGATCTGACGCTCGATGCGATCGCTCACGTCCAGATCGGAATTATTCGGCACGTGACAGTACCCCCAGAGCGTGTGCTTTCCGGAAGGCGCCCGCGTTGCATCGAAGAGGCTTGGCTGCGCGACGAGCACGAAGGGCTTGTCGGCGTGCTCGCCATTCCAGGGCCCAGCTTCGGAAACGACGAGCTCCTCGAGCGATCCGCCGAGATGGACGGTGCCCGCCGCAGCGCATGCGCGATCGCGCCAGGGCACGGGCTCGCTGAGTGCCCAGTCCACCTTGCACACACCGGGACCATAGCGATAGCGCTCGAGCGCGCGGCGATAGCTCGTCGAGAAGCGATCGCCGCCGATGGCGAGCGCCTGGCGAGGCGTGACATCGAGCAGGATCGTTTCCGCACTCGGGATGTTGCCGAGCGACGCGACGGGTGAGCCGGTGACGATCTCCCCACCGAGCGCGCGGAAATACGACGCAAGCGCGTTGGAGATTGCCTGGGATCCCCCGGCGGGAATCGGCCATCCGGTGCGATGCGCGACGGCCGCGAGCACGACGCCGATTGAGGCGGTGGCGGTGCGTGTGAGGGGCATGATCGTGTGCGTACAGAGCCCGGCGAGCAGTCCGCGCGCGAGCTCCCCGCGAAAGCGACTGCGCGCGAGCGAGTCGGCGGAGCGGAGCGCGGCGAGACCGAAGCGTCCCAGCATGATCGGATGACGGGGGAGGTGCACCGGCGCGAGGGCATCGGCGCAGATCTCACTCCAGTGCTCGGCGACGGGGCGCACGAGGGCGTCGTACGCATGCGCGTCTGGGCCGAGGGTGGCGCCCGTGTCTGCTACGGAGGGGCGAAGCATGGCGGAGGGCCCGACGTCGAACGGGTGCGCCATGGCCGCGGGAGGGTGCACCCAGTTCAGCCCATGCTGCTCGAGCGGAAGGGAGCGAAAGAAGGGTGTCGCCACCGCCATCGGATGTACCGCGGAGCCGACGTCGTGCGTGAACCCCGGCTCCGTGAGCTCGGCGGAGCGGGCACCGCCGCCGATGGTGGGCTGCCCCTCGAGTACGAGCACGGAGCGGCCGCTCTGCGCGAAGACGATCGCGGCGGCGAGACCATTTGGGCCGGAACCGACGACGACGGCGTCATAGCTGTGACGACTGGACATCTGCGCGCTCGTCACGGTGGTGAGGGTGGAACGACGCCGGCGTTGCGAGTCGTCAGGGCAAGGGACGGACCAGTGAGGGTTCCAAGGAAGCGTCCGCCTCGCTCGTGCGCAATGAGGATTTCCAGCGGCGATATCGCTCGTGCGCCATTGCGGCGCCCGCAGGAATCGAGAAGGTGAACATGTAGGGCGAATAGGGACCTGCCCTCAGCCAGCCTCCGGAGAGCAACTGCACGGCGAACAGACTCGATGCGTGCTCGCCAGTCGACCAGTTCAGCGTGAAAGTGCCCGCGCCCACGAGCGCCATCAGTGCCCAGCGCCGCCGCTTCGGCATC